>JBIPNU010000226.1:0-4956 GCA_044370615.1 Burkholderiales bacterium | reverse complement strand
AGGGCAGCGGCCGACCGACCGGCACCAATGCACGATCGGCCGCATGCGCGGGGCTGCCGGTTACCCGCGGTGGCGGCGCGCAGAGCCCGGATGTCGCCGCGGCTGCCGGCAGCGGCGCCGATACGGTCGCGGGCGGCAGCGCGGCGATCCGCTCGCCGACGAGGCTCGCGCCTGCGCCGCTGGTGGTCGGGGAGGCGGACGGCGCGTCCGGCGCGCGCGCAGTCGCCGCGAACGGCAGCGCGAGCTGGGCCGGGGGAGGGCGCAGGGCCGCGGTCAACGCCGGCTCGCGCGCCCCACGATGTCCTGCATGGCCGCCTCGACGCGCGCCTCGACGAGGCGGTTGAGGGAGGCTGCATCCATGCCGGCGGGATCGATGGGTTCGAGGATCACGACCTCTATCGTACCCGGATGTTTGAGAAACGCGTTGCGGCCCCAGAGCTCCCCCGCGTTGAGGGCTACCGGCACCACCGGTGCGCCGGTGTGTGTCGCGAGCCAGGCGCCGCCGATCTGCCAGGGCGATCGCTCGCCGGGCGCGACCCGGCTGCCCTCGGGAAACACCACCACCCAGAAGCCGGCTGCGAGGCGCGCGCGACCCTGGTCGATCAGCTGGCGCAGCGCGCGGACCCGCTGCCCGCGGTCGATCGCGATCGGCGAGAGCATCCCGATGCCCCAGCCGACGAAGGGTACGCGCAGCAGCGAGCGCTTGAGCACCCACACCTGGGGGGGGAAGATGACCTGGAAGGCCAGCGTCTCCCAGGCCGACTGGTGCTTGGAGAGAATGATCGACGGCCGGTCCGGCAGGTGCTCGAGCCCGCGCACCTGCCAGCGGATGCCGCAGATCACGCGCGCGAGCCAGACGATCGACGCCGACCAGGTGGAGATGATCCGGTAGCGCCTGATCGGTGGCAGGAAGAAGATTGCGAGGGCGAGCAGCGCATAGGGCGGCGTGATCGCCGCCGCCGCGATCGCGAAGACGATCGAGCGCGCCCAGGCGAGCGGTCCGTGCGCGGGCGCGGCAGTCGCGTCAGCGGCAGAGCGCACCGACCGCCTCGGCGAGGTTCGCGTAGACCTGCGTGCCCTCGGGCAGGCTGCCGTCGCGGCGCGTCTTTGTCCCCTTGCCGGTGAGCACCAGCATCGGCGAGGCGCCGACCGCCGCAGCCGCCTGCAGGTCGCGCAGCGAGTCGCCGATCGTCGGCACGCCGGCGAGATCGACGTCGAAGCGGCGGCCGATCTCCTCGAAAAGGCCTGCCCTGGGCTTGCGACAAGAGCAGCCGGCGTCGGCGGCATGCGGGCAGTAGAACACGGCGGCGACCTGGCCGCCGACCTCGGCCAGCCGCCGATGCATCAGGTCGTGGATCGCGTTGAGCGTAGCCATGTCGAGCAGTCCACGACCGACCCCCGACTGGTTGGTCGCGACCACCACCTGGTAGCCGGTCTGGTTGAGACGGGCGATCGCCTCCAGGCTGCCCGCGATCGGCTTCCACTCCTCCGGCGATTTGATGAACTGCGCACTGTCCTGGTTGATCACGCCGTCGCGGTCGAGGATCACCAGCTTCATGTCGCCTCCCGCCGGTGGCGGTGCGATCGGGCGGGCCGGGGCGGACTCATGCCCCGGGGGGCCCGGCCCGGAAGGCGATGGGGCGCCTGGCTGCGAGACCCGCGTGCGGCGAGCGGGTGATGCCGCATGCCTGACGCCGGGCCACCGCCGAGCCGCATGCCCGCTGCCGTGCAGGCGCCGGGCGGACCGGAGCGGACGCGCGACGTCGTGTCCCGGAGGATGCGCGCGGGCCTCGTACTGCGCGCCGCGGGACCGAGGACGTGGACAGGGCTCATGCCGCGAGGCGCGAGATGTCGGCGACCTGGTTGAAGGCCCGCGCGAGTTGTCCCAGCAGCGCGATCCGGTTGGCGCGCACGGCGGCATCCTCGGCCATCACCAGCACCTCGTCGAAGAAGCGGTCCACGGCCGGGCGCAGCGTGGCCAGCCGGGACAGCGCGGCCGCGTACTCGCCGCGCGCGCTGCAGGCGGCCGCCTGCGGGGCGAGTTCGGCCAGCGCGGCCTGCAGCGCGCGCTCGGCCGGTTCGCTCATCAGCGAGACATCGGCCTCGGCCTGCACCGCCTCGGCCTTGCGCAGCAGGTTGCCCACCCGCTTGTTGGCGGCGGCCAGGCTCGCGGCCTCGGGCAGCGCGCGGAAGGTGGCCACCGCGGCGAGCCGCGCGGGCACCTGGTCGATGCGGGTGGGTTCCAGCGCCATCACCGCGTCCACTTCCCGGCCGTCATGGCCGCGCTCGCGCAGCAGGTTGGCGAGGCGGTCGTGGCAGAAGCGCAGCAGTTCCGGCACCACCGAGCCAGGCACCACCTCGGCGGCATAGCCAGCGGCCGCCTGCTCGAGCAGCGCGCGCAGGTCGAGCGCGAGCGTCCGCTCGGAGAGCATGCGCAGCACGCCCAGCGCCTGCCGGCGCAGCGCGAAGGGGTCGCGGTCGCCGGTGGGCGCACCGCCCGCCGCCCACAGCCCCACCAGCGCATCGAGCCGGTCGGCCAGCGCCACCGACAGCGCCACCGTGCCCTCGGCCAGCGTGTCGCTCGCGAAGCGGGGGTGGTAGTGCGCCTCGATCGCCCGGGCGACCTCGGCGGCCTCCCCGTCGTGGCGGGCGTAGTACTCGCCGACCACGCCCTGCAGTTCCGGGAACTCGCCGACCATGTCGGTGACGAGGTCGGCCTTGGCGAGCCAGGCGGCACGATCGGCCGCCGTGGTGTCCCCGCCCAGCTGTCCGGCGATACCGACGGCCAGCTTGCGCAGGCGCTGCACCCGGTCGTACTGGCTGCCCAGGCGGTTGTGGAAGACGACCGAGGCCAGCCGCTCGACGCGGGACTCCAGCGGCACGCGGCGGTCCTGGTCGAAGAAGAAGCGCGCATCGGCCAGGCGGGCGCGCAGCACGCGCTCGTTGCCCGACACGATGGCCGACGGATCGGTGGTCTCGAGGTTGCTCACCAGCAGGAAGCGGTTGCGCAGCCGGCCCGAGGCGTCGGCGAGCGCGAAGTACTTCTGGTTCTGCTGCATGGTGAGGATCAGGCACTCCTGGGGCACGGCCAGGAACGCCTCGTCGAAGTGGCCCTCGTGGACGATCGGCCACTCGACCAGCGCGGTGACCTCGTCGAGCAGCGCATCGGGGGCGATCAGGGTGTCGGACCCGGCGCGCTCGGTGAGCGCGGCGACGATGCGCGCGCGCCGCTCGTCGAACGAGGCCTCGACCCGGCCCAGCACGCGCAGCCGGTGCGGGTACTCGGCCGCGGTGCCGATGGTGATCACGCCGGCGCTCATCTGGCGATGGCCTTCGGTCCTGCAGTCCGCCTGCAGGCCCAGCGCCCGAACCGGCACCACGCTGCTGCCGTGCAGGGCCAGCAGCCGGTGCGCCGGGCGCACGAACTGGACGTCGGTGCCGTCGGCGAGCTGGTAGCGCATCACCTTCGGGATGGGCAGCTTCGCGAGCGTGTCGTCGAGCGCGCGCTGCAGGCCCTCGGCCAGCGTGGCGCCGGCCTGCGTACCGGTGTGGAACAGGGCCTCGGCCTTGCCGTCCACCGCACGCTCGAGCGTGCGCCAGGCGTCGGCGGCAAGCCCCAGCGAGGCGAGCTTCTTCGCGAGCGCGGCGGTGGGCTCGCCGGCCGTGTCGAAGGCCACGGACACCGGCAGCAGGCGGGTGCGCACCGCCCGGTCGGCCGCGCGCGAGAGCACCGCGGTGATCGACACGGCCAGCCGGCGCGGCGTCGCGTAGCGGGTGACCGCGGCGGCCGGCTCGAGCAGGCCCTGCGCATCGAGCGAGGCGCGGATGCCCTCGGCGAAGGCCTCGCCCAGCCGGCGCAGCGCACGGGGCGGGAGTTCCTCGGTGAACAGCTCGACCAGCAGCGTCGCGCTCATCGCGCACCTCCGGAGGCGAGCATCGGGAAGCCCAGCCGCTCGCGGCTGTCGAAGTAGCTCTGGGCGACGGCCCGCGCCAGGTTGCGGATGCGGCCGATGTAGGCCGCGCGCTCGGTGACCGAGATCGCGCCCCGCGCATCGAGCAGGTTGAAGGTGTGGGCGCACTTGAGCACCTGCTCGTAGGCGGGCAGCGCCAGGGTGGCCTCGATCAGGCGCTTGGCCTCGCGCTCGTGGGTGCCGAAGGCGTGCAGCAGCCACTCGACGTCCGAGTGCTCGAAGTTGTAGGCCGACTGCTCGACCTCGTTCTGGTGGTAGACGTCGCCGTAGGTGAGGGTGCGCTCCACCGGACCCTGCGGGCCCTGCTCGGTCCAGCGCGTCCACGCGAGGTCGAACACGTTCTCCACGCCCTGCAGGTACATGCACAGGCGCTCGATGCCGTAGGTGATCTCGCCGGTGATCGGCCGGCAGTCGAGGCCACCGACCTGCTGGAAGTAGGTGAACTGCGTCACCTCCATGCCGTTGAGCCACACCTCCCAGCCCAGGCCCCACGCGCCCAGCGTGGGGTTCTCCCAGTCGTCCTCGACGAAGCGCACGTCGTTGGCCTTGAGGTCCAGCCCGATCGCCTCGAGCGAGCCGAGGTACAGGTCGAGGATATTGGCCGGCGAGGGCTTGAGCACCACCTGGTACTGGTAGTAGTGCTGCATGCGGTTGGGGTTCTCGCCATAGCGCCCGTCACGCGGACGGCGCGAGGGCTGCACGTAGGCGGCGCGCCACGGCTCGGGGCCGAGCGCGCGCAGGAAGGTGTTCGGGTGCGAGGTGCCGGCGCCCACTTCCATGTCGAGCGGCTGCAGCAGCGGGCAGCCCTGGGCCGCCCAGTAGGCGTTCAGGCGGGTGATGACGTCCTGGAACAAGATCATCGCGGGTCGGCGCAGGCACGGGGAAGGGGACGGGATTGTATCGTGCGCTCCGTCCGCCCCGTCCCGTGCGGGCGGCGACCGGGGGGCGGTTGCCGTCCACCGCAGCGTGCCTCGCCCTCGCGCGG
>JBIPNU010000184.1:0-5590 GCA_044370615.1 Burkholderiales bacterium | reverse complement strand
CGCGAGCGGCAGCGTCACCGCCGGATCGCCGGGCAAAGCCCAGGCAGCGGCGGGCGCACGCAGCCCTGCCGCATCGCGCGCCGGCACAGCGCTCGCATCCGGTGGCGACCCCGGCGGAACCATGGCCGGCCCCGCGCTCGCGCCCGGCTCTGCCGCGGTCTGGAGCGAAGCATCCGGCACGGTGGAGAGGGTCGGGAACGCATCGAACACCTGGCCGCACCGACCGCAGCGCACCTGGCCGCCGTGCGCCTGCAACTGGGCGACGCTGACCCGAAACAGCGTGCCGCAGCCGGCTTGCGTGCAGCGGGTCACCAGCGCCATGGCAGAGTCAGCCGACCCGAGGGCCGGCGAGCAGCGCCCACCCCTCGTCGCGCGCGTGGACGTCGAGCCTCGCCCACGGTGCGTAGGCCTGCGCGATCGATTCCGCCTGTGCCTCGAGCAGCCCGGCAAGCGCCAGCCATCCACCGGGCGCGACCCGCGCGCCGAGCAGCGGCGCGAGCGCGAGCAGGGGTCGGGCGAGGATGTTGGCCACCACGAGGTCGTGTTCCTGCGGCGGCTCCAGGTCCGGAAGCAGGAACGCGGTCGCGGCCTCCACGCCATTGCGCCGCGCGTTGGCCTGCGCGGTGTCCACCGCCTCCGGGTCGATGTCCACTCCCAGCGCCCGCGCCGCGCCCAGCCGGGCTGCGCCGATCGCGAGCACCCCCGAGCCGCACCCGTAGTCGAGCACCCGGAAGCCGGGCCGCACCCGCTCGGCCAGGAAACGCAGGCACAGCCGGGTCGTCGGATGCGACCCGGACCCGAACGCGCGACCCGGATCGATGCGCAGGCTGATCGCCAGGGGATCGGGCGGCTCGTGCCAGCTCGGGACGATCCACAGGCCCGCGGTCACCCGCATCGGCACGAACTCGCGCTGGGTGAGCGCCACCCAGTCCTCGTCGGGCACCGTCACCACCGACCAGGGCGTGGCGGGCGCGATCGCCAGCCGGGCGAGTCCCTCGGACAGGATTCGCTGCGCCGATGCCGGGTCCCCGAACAGGGCGCTCAGCCGCGCGTGGCTCCAGCGGATCGGCCGGGGCGCGTCGTCCCAGTGCCCGGGCTCGTCGAAGATCGCCTGCTCCGCCGGTGTGCCGGCATGCGCGTCGCTCACGTCGACAGCGAGCGCCCCCGCTTCGAGCAGCGCGTCGCCGAGCAGGTCGGCCTGCTCGGGCGGGAGTTCGAGGGTGACGGCTGTGAGCGGCATCGGGTCGGGCTCCGGCCGGCCGCGGGTCCGGCGGTCGGCCCGAGTGTATCCCGGCGACCGCCCGCAGCCGCCGATCGCGCGGTGCGGTCGATCAGTCCGCCTTGCGGCGCTGCGCGACCATCTGCTCGAGATAGTGGATGTTCGCGCCGCCCCGCGTGAAGTTCGTGTCCACCATCAGTTCCCGGTGCAGCGGCAGGTTGGTGCGGATGCCCTCGACCACCATCTCGGAGAGCGCGCTGCGCATGCGGGCGATCGCCTGGTCGCGGCTGTCGCCGTGCGCGATCACCTTGCCGACCAGCGAGTCGTAGTGCGGCGGGACCACGTAGTGGTGGTAGACGTGCGAGTCGACCCGGATGCCGGGCCCGCCGGGCGGATGGTAGGACTCGATCCTGCCGGGCGAGGGCACGAACGTGAGCGGATCCTCGGCGTTGATCCGGCACTCGATCGCGTGCCCGCGGAAAACGATGTCGCGCTGGCGGACGGGCAGCTTCTCGCCGGCCGCGATGCGGATCTGCATCTGCACGATGTCGATGCCGGTGATCGCCTCCGACACCGGATGCTCGACCTGCACCCGGGTGTTCATCTCGATGAAGTAGAACTGCCCGTCCTGGTAGAGGAACTCGAAGGTGCCCGCGCCGCGATAGCGGATGCGCTTGCACGCCTCGACGCAGCGGTCGAACACCCGCGCCCGTGCCCGCTCCGGGATCAGCGGCGCCGGCGCCTCCTCGACGATCTTCTGGTGCCGGCGCTGCATCGAGCAGTCGCGATCGCCCAGGTGCACCGTGGTGCCGTGGTCGTCGGACAGCACCTGCACCTCGACGTGGCGAGGGTGCTCGAGGAACTTCTCGAGGTAGACATCCTCCAGCCCGAAGGCCGCCTTGGCCTCGGCCCGGGTCATGGTGACCGCGTTGGGCAAGGCCGCCTCGGTGTGCACCACGCGCATGCCGCGCCCACCGCCACCGCCCGCCGCCTTGATGATCACCGGATAGCCGACCGCGCGAGCGATCTTCACGATCTCCGCGGGATCGGCGGGAAGCGCGCCGTCCGAGCCAGGTACCAGCGGCACGCCGGCCTTGCTCATCGCCGACTTGGCATTCACCTTGTCGCCCATCAGGCGGATGGTGTCGGGCCGGGGCCCGATGAACACGAATCCGCTCTGCTCGACCCGCTCGGCGAAGTCGGCGTTCTCCGACAGGAAACCATAGCCGGGATGGATGGCCTCCGCGTCGGTGACCTCCGCCGCGCTGATGATGGCCGGAATGTTGAGATAGGACTGCCCGGGCGCGGCAGGCCCGATGCACACCGACTCGTCGGCGAGGCGCACGTACTTCGCCCCGGCATCGGCTTCGGAGTGCACGGCCACCGTCTTGACGCCCAGTTCCCGGCAGGCGCGCTGGATGCGCAGCGCGATCTCGCCGCGGTTGGCGATCAGGATCTTCTCGAACATCGGACTCAGCCGATGACGAACAGCGGCTCGCCGTACTCGACCGGCTGCCCGTTCTCGACCAGGATCGCCTTGATCGTGCCCGCGGCGTCCGATTCGATCTCGTTCATGAGCTTCATCGCCTCGATGATGCACAGCGTGTCGCCCGCGGCGACCGACTGGCCGACGTCGACGAGCGCCTTGCCGCCCGGCGAACTCGACCGGTAGAACGTGCCCACCATCGGCGACTTGACCACATGGCCCTCGGGGGCGGCCGGTGCGGCGGGGGCCGGCGGTGCCGCCGCCGGCGCCGGCGCGGCCGCGACCACCGGTGCGGGCGCGGCGGCAATCATCGGCAGCGGCGCGACCGACCCGGGCAGCGTGCGCGCGATGCGCACCTTTTCCTCGCCCTCGGTGATCTCGAGTTCGGCGATGCCGGACTCCTCGACGAGGTCGATCAGCTTCTTGAGCTTGCGCAGGTCCATCGGTGATCCTTGTCTCGGGGCGGACGGCGACACCGCGCCCGCCGGGCAAAGGGGGCGCCGCTCAGCGGCGAACGCGGCGGGCGGCGCCCGGCGCAGCCACGCCGGGCCGCAGGCGGCCGATCGCATGCTCCAGCGCGGCAGCGTAGCTGCCGGGGCCGAGCCCGCAGATCACGCCGACCGCCAGTTCGCTGAGGTAGGACTGGTGCCGGAACGGCTCGCGCGCGAACACGTTCGACAGGTGTACCTCGATGAACGGAATCGCCACCGCCGCCAGCGCGTCGCGCAGCGCGACACTGGTGTGGGTGAAGGCCCCGGCGTTGATGATGATGAACCCGACGCGGTCGCGCGCGGCCTGCTGGATGCGATCGACCAGCGCGCCCTCGTGATTGCTCTGGAAGGCGGTCACCGACACGCCCGCCGCCCGGCCCCGGGCGGACAGGGCGCGATCGATCTCCGGCAACGTGCTGCTGCCGTAGATCGATGGCTCTCGACTGCCGAGCAGGTTGAGGTTCGGTCCGTGGAGAACCAGCACCCTGGGGTCCTGGCCTTCGACCGGGATCGGGACGTTCTTCATGGGCGCGAAGTGTGCGCCTGTGACTCGATCGTGTCCAGTTTCCGCTGCGATCGGCGGCGAACGTCATGTTTCCCGCCCGCCGATCGCTCGCCCCTCCGGCGCCAGCACCCGTCCGCGCGACCGTCGATCCTCCGGGCGGCAGGCCGTGCAGACGCACAAACCCCACCGGGCCCGCAAACGCGGCCTTGTCCGCTTTTATCGTCTTTTCGCAGCAGTTGAGCGCTTATGGACGCGTCATCGCGCCAGGGACTCGAGGATCGCGCCGAGGGCCTCCTCGGTATAGATCCCGGTCCGTCGGGCCGCGATGCGCGACGAGCGATCCAGCACCAGCGTGAACGGCAGCACCTCGCCCCGGTTGCCGACCCGACTCGCCAGCGCGAGCAGGCTCATGTCCGCGAGCAGCAGTGGGTAGTTGACGCCGATCTCCTCGGCGAAACGGGTGACGCGATCGGCCCGATCGATCGCCAGCCCCAGGAACGTCACGCCGCGGTCGGCAAAGCGCGCCTGCAACCGAACGAAATGCGGCATTTCCTCGCGACAGGGCGTACACCACGTCGCCCAGAAGTTGATGACCCGCACCTGCCCGTCCCAGCGCGACAGGGGCTGCACCTGGCCGGTCGGATCGGGCAGGGTGAGCGCCAGCAGCGCCTTCAGCGCGTCCGCCTCGCGCCGTTGGTCGGCGCCGCGCTGCCGCCAGAGCCAGCCACCCCCCAGCCCCGCGACCAGCGCGCCGGCCGCGCTGCCCGCCAGCAGTAATCGTCTCGTTGAACTCTTCATGGATCGTTTTCGCGGATGTTCGCATCTTTTTCGCCGCCATTCGAACCCGGAACGCCCTCTGCGGCAACCCACGCGAGGTATGCCGGGAGGCCGGCGGCGACCGGCACGGCGACAATCTCCGGCACCTCGTAGGGGTGGAGCGCGCGCAGGGCGGCCTCCAGCGCCGGATAGCCTGCCGCGGCGACCTTCGCCACCAGCGGGACTTCGGTGGCGGCGTCCACCGCGCCATGCCAGCGGTATACCGACCAGCACGGCGCCATCACGTTCACGCAGGCCGCCACGCGGCGTTCGATCAGCTCGCGGGCGACCGCCTGCGCCGTCGCCTCGTCGGGCAGGTTGCTGATCACCAGCCAGACCGCTGGATCCGCCACCGGCGCACTCATGCCGGCGAGCCGGCGCCAGCAGCCAGCGCCTGATCGACCGTGGGAAAGACGAGCCGTATCCCCAGCTCGCGCTTCAGGCGCGCGTTGGACAGGCGCCGCGACTCGCGCATGAACGAGAGCATCGGCGCCGGAATCGCGCCAGCCTCCGCGCGCGCGCGGTCGACCCGGGGCGGGTGCGGGAGCGCATGGCGGTCGGCGACCCGGTCGAAATACTGGCCGATGGTGAGCTCGCTGTCGTCGCAGGCGTGATACACGCGGCCGGCGCGGCCGCGCAGCAGCGCGCGCACCACGATGCGCGCGAGATCGACCGCGTGGATGTGGCTGGTCCAGGGGTCCTGCCCGGCCGCGAGCACCGGCGTGCCCGCGCGCAGCCGCTCGAGCGGCAGACGATCGCCGGCGTAGATGCCCGGCACGCGCAGGATGGCGATGCGCGTGCCCCGCTCGCGCACCCAGGCGCGCAGCAGTCGCTCGGCGTGGACGCGGCGCCGGGCGCGCGCGGTCTGTGGCCGCGGAGGCCGGGTCTCGGCCACCCGCTCGCCACGGCAGTCGCCGTAGACGCCGGTGGTACTGAGGTAGACGCCACGCCCCGGCGCACCGCCGCGCCGCCCCAGCGCCGCGCGCAGCCGGCGGGTGCGCGGGTCGCCCTCGCCCTCCACGGGCGGCGGCGCGCTGTGGACGAGATCGCCGGCGAGTCCGGCCAGCCGCGCG
>JBIPNU010000542.1:0-2593 GCA_044370615.1 Burkholderiales bacterium | reverse complement strand
GACGATCTGCTCCGGGCAGATGGTCACGTCGATCGCGAAGTTCTCCGCGGCGAAGACCTCGGTGTGCTCGAGGTAGTCGGCGGCCCGGATGCGGGCGATCCGGGTCGGCACGCGGAACAGCGTGGCGGCCAGCTTGCAGGCGACCATGTTGGTCTCGTCGCTCTGGGTGACGGCGAGGATGAGGTCGGCATCCTCGATGCCTGCTTCGCGCAGCACGGACGGGTGGGCGGCGTTTCCTCGCACGGTGCGCAGGTCGAGCTGCTCGGCGAGCCGGGCGAGTCGCGCGCCGTCGAGATCGACCACGGTGATGTCGTTGTCTTCGGACACCAGGCTGGCCGCCACTGTCGAGCCGACCTGTCCCGCCCCGAGAATCACGATGCGCATTGCAGTCCCGCCATCGAAGGGTTCAGGCGCTCTCGCCGCGCAGCCACGCGTGCCAGTGGGCGAGGAGCGCCGGATCGTTCGCGGCCACCACCGAACGACGCCACTGCACGCCCTGCCAGAAGTCGCCGCCGTCGAGCGCCGAGCAGTGCCCCCCCGCTTCGGTGAGCACCAGCCAGCCGGCTGCGTAGTCCCACAGGTTCTGGCCGCCGTGCAGGAACAGGTCGAAGCGTCCTGCAGCCGCGTAGGCCCACTCGAGCGCGCTCGAGCCCAGGCTGCGCGTGCTGCGGAACGGGCCGGAGGCTGCCATGCGCGCGGCGAGGGTCCGGTCGAGCCGCTTGGTCTCTACGGCCGCGAGGCAGTGGCGCAGCGGCACCTCGCGCCGCGACTCCGGTAGCCGGGTGTCATTCAGCCAGGCCCCGGCGCCGGCCTCGGCGTGGAAGGCCTCGTCGCGCACCGGGTCGTAGACCACGCCGAGCGTGGGGCGACCCGCGCGCAGCAGGGCGACCGAGATCGAGAAGAACGGCAGCCCGGCCGCGAAATTGGTGGTGCCGTCCAGCGGGTCGACGCACCACAGGCCGTCGTGACCCGCCGCCCACGCGCACTGCTGCTCCTCGGCCGCCATCTCCTCGCCCACCAGCGGGCAGTCGGCCAGCTCGCGCAACCTCGGCAGCAGGGCCTGCTGCGCGCACACGTCGGCTTCGGTGAGCAGGCTGCCATCGCCCTTGCGCGAGGCCGCGCTGCGCAGGAAGCGCGGCATGACCTCGGATCGCGCGACCTCGCGCACCAGCGCGACGGTCGCGTCGAGCAGGGCCGACCGGGCGGGCGCCCCGGGGGGATGGCCGGGTGCGTGCGGAGTGTCCAAGCGGGCGGGATCCGGGCGCGCGGATGCATGTGTAGAATCGGTCGACTGTAGCAGAGCGCCCGATCGGCCGGGTCCGCGCCGACCGCTGCCTGCCGCGGCAAGGACGGCGGGCCCGCGCCCTCGCGGCCGCGGTCACCGACTTCCCACCGCATGAGCGTTCCCCGCTTCCACTGTCCGCAGGCCGTGCCCGGACTGCCCGCCGGGGCGCTTCTGGAGTTGCCGGCCTCGGCCGAGCATCACGCGCGGCGCGTGCTGCGACTGGGGGATGACGCAGCCGTCGTGCTGTTCGGCGGCGAGGGCGGCGAGTACCACGCGCGGCTGGTGTGCCGCCCCGGCGCGCCGGCGGCCGCGAGGCTGCAGCGCTGGGATCCGGTCGAACGGGCCCCGCGTGTCGCGATCCACCTTCTGCAGTCGCTGGCCGCGACCGAGAAGATCGACTGGGTGGTGGAGAAGGCGGTCGAACTCGGCTGCGCCACCCTGACGCCGGTGGGGGCTGCGCGAAGCGTGGTGCGGTTGCACGGCGAGCGGGCCGCGCGGCGGGTGGCGCACTGGCAGTCGCTGGCGGTGGCCGCCAGCGAGCAGTGCGGACTCAACCGCCTGCTGCAGGTCCGCGCCGTCGCGAGCCTGGCACAGGCGATCGACGAGGCGCCCGCCGGGGTGCGGCTGCGGCTCGACCCCGCCGCCGGCACGCCGCTGCCGGCCCTGCTCGGGGCGCGGCGCCCGGACATGGTCGTGCTCGCGATCGGGCCCGAGGGCGGATTCGACGCGAGCGAGGCGCAGCAGCTTGCCGCCGCCGGCTTTCTCGGCTGCACACTGGGTCCGCGCGTGCTGCGCACCGAGACCGCCGCCCTCGCGGCGGTTGCGGCGATCCGCGCGATCGCGGACGATTTCGCCCTCTGACCGTCCGCGCGCGCCGCGGCCGTCCTGCCCGGAGCCCCCGATGGCCTCATCGCCCCCGTCCTTCGTCACCTGGTTCCGTTCGGCGGCGCCCTACATCCACGCCTTTCGCGGCAAGACCTTCGTGGTCGGTTTCGGCGGCGAGGTGGTGGAGGCTGGCCAGCTGCCCACCCTTGCCCACGACTGCGCGCTGCTCGCGAGCCTGGGCGTGCGCCTGGTGCTCGTGCATGGCGTCCGGCCGCAGCTCGAGGCGGTGCTCGCCCGCCGCGGGCTCGAGGCCGAGTGGAGCGAGGGCATGCGCGTGACCGATGCGCAGACCCTGAGCTGCGTGAAGCAGGCCAATGGCGAGGTGCGCATCGAGATCGAGGCGGCGCTGTCCACCGGACTGCCCAACACGCCGATGGCCAATGCGGCGGTCAACGTCGCGAGCGGCAACTTCGTCGTCGCCTG
>JBIPNU010000539.1:0-2603 GCA_044370615.1 Burkholderiales bacterium | reverse complement strand
CTGCTGCTCGAGCTCTTCACCCACCATGGCGTGGGCACGATGATCTCGCGCGACACGCTCGAGCGGCTGCGTCCGGCGCGCATCGACGACGTGGGTGGCGTGCTGCAGCTGATCGCGCCGCTGGAGGCCGATGGCACCCTGGTCAAGCGCGGGCGCGAGCGGCTCGAGCGCGAGATCGGCTATTTCACGGTGGTCGACCACGACCGGCGGCTGATCGGCTGCGCGGCGCTCTATCCGTTCCCGGCAGCCCGGGCCGCCGAGCTCGCCTGCCTCGTGGTGCATCCCGATCATCGCGAGGCAGGGCACGGCGAAGCGCTCCTCCAGCACATCGAGTCGCGTGCGCGCGGGCAGAAGCTCGAGCGGCTGTTCGCGCTCACCACGCACACCGCACACTGGTTCCTGCAGAACGGCTTTCGCGAGGCGGCCGTCGGCGAACTGCCGGCCGAGCGCCGACAGCTCTACAACTGGCAGCGTCGCTCCAAGGTGTTCGTGAAGACGCTCCTGCCTTGAGCCGGTGGCTCGGGCGCACTGCCCGCCGCGGCGGCCACTGCGGCGTTCATCGCATCGGCCACCGTGGCGGCTCCGGGCGCCGAGGGCGGCGCACCGCCGGAGCCTGCTCGTCGGCGGCGGCCGGCTCCCGCGCCGCGCGCGGGGGTCGGTGCGGGCCTGTCCCGGTGCGCTGCACCGCCGTGCGCGGTATCGGCGCGCGGGAACCGGTTGCCGCGGGCGCCGCGTCCGACGGGGGGTAACGGGCGGCGACGGCGACTGGACGGACGTGTCGCGCGCAGTCCCCGGCGCGAGCGTCCCGCGCGCTGCCCGTGGCACTAGAATTCCTGGGGTGCGATGCCCGCTTCGCGGATGGCCTTCGTCCAGGTAGTGACCTCGCTCGCAAGGAAGCGCTGTGCGTCGGCGGCCGGGGTGATGGACACCGCCGAGCCGATCTCGGCGAAGCGCTGCTGCACGTCGGTCCGACGCAGCACGCGATGGATGACCGACTCGATGCGCGAGACCAGTCCCGCGGCCATGCCGCCGGGCGCGGCGATCGCCTGCCAGCCGCTGGCGGAGAAGCCGGGCGCCACGGTCTCGGCGAAGGTGGGCACCGAGGGCATGCGGTCCCAGCGCTGCGGCGAGGTGACGCCGATCACGCGCAGCCGGCCGCTGTCCAGGTGCGGGCGTACCTCGGCGAAGGTGCCGAACATCATCGGCACCTCGCCCTGCGCGACTGCCAGCGGCGTGCTGGTGCCGCCCTTGTACGCGACATGGGTGAGCTGGATGCCGGTCTGCGACTGCAGGCGCACGGCCACGAGGTACATGCCGGTGCCCACGCCCGCCGAGGCGAACAGGAGCTTGCCCGGCTGCGCGCGGGCGGTCCTGACCAGGTCCTCCATCGAGGCGACCGGCGAACTCGGTCCTACCGCCACCAGGTAGGGTGCACCGCTCACCACCGAGAGCATGGTGAAGTCGCGCACCGCGTCGTAGGGCAGCTTGCGGTACATGCCCGGCGCCGTGGCATGTCCTGCCGCCATCCAGAACAGCGTCTGCCCGTCGGGTGCCGACTTGGCCACGATCGCGGCGGCGATGGTGCCGCCCGCGCCGGGGCGCATGTCGATCACCACGGGCTGCCCGGTCTCCTCGGCGATGCCCGAGCCCATGATCCGCGCCTGGATGTCGACGTTGCCGCCCGCGGTGAAGCCGTGGATGAGTCGCACCGGACGCTCGGGCCACTTCACCGGGGCGGCGGCAGAGGCCACCGCGCAGGCGCCGGCGAGCGCGAGCGCGGCAAGGGGACGGATCACGGCGGCGAGGCGCGGGGTCCGCGGCGGCCGGGGGCTCATTGCGCCGCCCCGCAGGCGCGCTGCGCGTCGAGCCCCGCGCGCGCGAACAGCGCCTCGCGCGTGCTCGCGAGCCGGGCAGCCATCGCGGCGAGCCGCGCCGCATCGAATGCGAGCCGCCCGTCGCGCTTGAGCCACTGTCCGCCCACCATCACGGCGGTCACGTCCGCGGGCTCGGCATAGAGCGCCACCGCATGGCAGGGGTCTGCGCCGGGCAGCGCAGGGAAGACGTTCATCGAACGCGTGTCGATCATGATCAGGTCGGCCTCCTTGCCTGGGGTGAGCGTGCCGATGCGGTGGTCGAGGCGAAGCGCCTTCGCGCCACCGAGCGTAGCCCAGGTCAGCGCATCGCGGGTGCATGTCGCATGGGCGGCCGAGGGCCAGGCGCAGGCTGCCGCGAGCGCGCGGTTGTCCGCCTCCCGCTGCATCAGGAAGGCGCGGCGCAGTTCCGCGAGCATCGAGCTGTTGAAATAGGTGCAGACATCGGTGCCCAGCGAGGGCAGGCCGCCGGCCGCGCGCACCCGGCCCGGCACCGCGATGCGCTCGCTGTTGAGCATCTCGGCCATGCAGGTGGCGGTGAAGCTCACGCCATGGTCGACGAGCATCGCGAGTTCCTCGTCGTCCAGCCCGTTGCCGTGCGCGATGTTGTGGTCGGGTCCGAGCAGGCCTTCCCGCGCGAGGCGACGGTAGCCATCTTCGACGCGGCGGCGCCCCGCCCGCCCCCAGGTATGCGCCGAGTGCAGCAGGCCGTGCTCGCGCGCGAGCCGCACC
>JBIPNU010000183.1:0-5612 GCA_044370615.1 Burkholderiales bacterium | reverse complement strand
TCGCCGCTGTTTCGCATCCGTCGCCGAGATCGATGGTCCGTGTGACCTCGCGGTGATCGCGCTTCCCGCTGCCCACGTCTCGGGCGCGATCGAGCAATGTGCGCGCAAGGGTATCGGATACGCGGTGGTGCTCGGCGGTGGTTTCCGCGAGATCGGCGCCGAGGGTGAGCGGCTGGAGCGCCAGATGCTCGAGGCTGCTCGAGGCGGGGGGGTGCGGCTGATCGGGCCGAACTGCATCGGCCTGGTCAACGTGCATGACCATGTCATCGCGGCGTTCGGCAGCCTCACCCGGCCGCCGAAGCTGCAGCCTGGCGGGGTGTCGGTCGCCGTGCAGAGCGGTGGCTTCGGGATGAGCGTGGTGATCCAGGCCGCGATGGCGGGCGTCGGGTTTCGCCATGTCGTGGCGACTGGAAGCGAGTCCGACATCACGATGCCGGAGCTTCTCGATCATTACGTTGACGATCCGCACACAACGGCCATGTTCGCCTACATCGAGGGCGTGGCCGATGGCCGGGCGCTGATGGCTGCGCTCGATCGCGCCCTGGATGCAGGCAAGCCGGTTGTGGTCTGGAAGGCGGGCCGTACAGGGCAGGGGGCGCGGGCGGCGGCGTCGCACACCGCCAACCTGACCAGTTCCTACTCCGTCTACCGAGCGGCGCTGCGCCAATGCGGCGTGGTGGAGGTTTCCAGCGCCGAGCAGGTCGTCGACTTCCTGCTGACGCAGACCAGCAGAGGCGTACCGGCGCGGGTTGCAGCCGGTCGCAACGTGGCGGTCGTGACGAATACCGGCGGCTCGGCCGTTGTGTTCGCCGATGCGGCCGACGAAGCGGGCCTGAAACTTGTTCCCCTCGGCGAAGCTACGCAGTCGCGGCTGCGTGCGCTGCTACCGCCGCTCGCGGCCGTGGGTAATCCGGTGGATACCACCGCGGGCTATCCCCGCCCCGAGCACGAGGCAACGCTTCGCGAGGCGTTCGAGACGCTGCTGGCCGATGACGACGTTCACCAGATGTGCGTGCTGTTCGGCACGATCATGGGACCGTCCTTCGCCCTCGAGGCACGGGTACTTGGCGAGGCGGCAGTGAAATACGCCAAGCCGGTGGTGGCCGTGTCGGCAGTGCCGGCTTCGGTGTCGGCTGTCGGCCATGAACATTTCTCCGCGGCCGGTATTCCGCTGCTGTCCTCCCCCAATCGCGCCGCGCAGGTGATGGGGCAACTCGCGGACCTCGCCCACGCTCGCGTGCAGCGGCGCAGCGCGCTCGACAGGCCGCTGCACGAGTCCACGGATCATGCCGCGTCCGAACCGGCCCTGACCCCGACGCCGACTTCAGCGTCCACTTCATCCCGGATTCCAGCCTCGACGCCGAGCCTGAACGCGCCCCCGATTCATACCTCTCCCTCAGCCCCTACGCCCAGCCGGTCGTCAACCCCGCCCTCGCCGCGGACATCGGGGCGGGCTTCGGCACGGGGCTTCGCCTATCCGCTGCCATCCGGAGACGTCACGCTCGACGAGCACGAAGGCAAGGCGCTGCTGCGTGTCGCCGGGATTCCCGTCACCGACGACGTGGTGGTTCCGCTCTCCGCCCTCGTCCTGCGCGAGGACACGCCTGCGCGGGTGGCAGACGCTGCAATCTCCTTCCCGGTGGCCCTGAAACTGCTGTCGCGCGATATCCCGCACAAGAGCGACATCGGCGGCGTGCGGCTCGGCGTGCGGGACGCAGCTGAACTTGCCGAGGCGGGCCGGGGAATGCTCGAGCGAGCGCGGGCCGCGGCGCCGCAGGCCCGCATCGACGGGCTGCTTGCCTGCCCCATGGTCGAGGGTGGGCTGGAGGTCATCGTCGGTGTCGTCGACGACGAGACCTTCGGCCCGGTGGTGGTGCTCGGATTCGGAGGCGTGTTTGCAGAAACGCTGGACGATGTCGTGATGCGCATCGCACCTTTCGACCTGGAGGAGGCCGAGCGGATGATCGGCGAACTGCGCGGGGCCGCCTTGTTCGCCGGTCAGCGTGGCCGCCCGCCGGCAGACCGGGCGGCGCTCGCGGCCGCGCTGTCCAGGGTGTCCGACCTCGCGGAGTCGCTGCGCGGGCGGCTTCGGGAGCTCGACATCAACCCGCTGGTGGTGAAGGCGCAGGGCGACGGCGTCGTGGCGCTCGATGCACTCGTAGTGCTTCGTTCAGCGTAGAGAGCGCTACGGCCTGATCCCCGCGTCGCGGATCGCCTTGCCCCACTTCGCGATTTCGGCCTTGTGGAAGGCTCGAAACGCCTCGGACGTGCTGCCGACGCCCTCGATGCCGAGTCCGGCAAACGCCTCGACGATCTCGGGGGATTTCACAGCCTTCACGATGGCGCCGTTCAGCGTCTGCAGCACCGTCCGGGGCAGGGCTGCGGGGCCGCACATTCCCTGCCAGCTTCCGCCTTCGAAGCCCGGTACGCCCGCCTCGGCGATTGCCGGCAGCGCAGGCATCAGTGGCGACCGGTTACGCTTCGAGATGCCGAGCGCACGCACGCGCCCGGCCTTCACGTGCTGGAGCGACGCGCTGATCGAGTCGAACATCATGTGCAGGTTGCCTGCGAGAAGGTCGTTGGTTGCCGGCGCTGTCCCCTTGTAGGGCACGTGGGTTGCCTTGATGCCGGTCATCGATACGAAGATCTCGCTGATCAGGTGCGATGCCGAGCCGATGCCCGCGGATCCGAAGCTGATCCAGCCCGGTTTCGCCCTTGCAAGCGCGACGAGTTCCTGCACGCTCGTCGCCGGGAAGTTGTGCGGGACCAGCAGCACGAACGGGGCGCTTGACACCAGCGAGATCGGCGCCAGATCGCGGACAGGGTCATAGCTCGTCTTGCTCAGCAGCGGGTTGAACACCGCGACGCTCGATGTGCAGAGAAGCATGGTGTAGCCGTCAGGACGCGCGGATACGGTCAGTTCGGCGGCAATGGAGCCACCGGCGCCCGCGCGGTTGTCGACGACCACGGTCTGCCCGAGGTCCGTGCCCATCTTCTGCGCTACGATGCGGGCGACGATGTCCGCGACGCCTCCGGGCGCGAACGGCACGATCATCCGCAGCGGGCGCTCGGGAAACGCAGGCGCCTGCGAGTGCGCCGGGAGGGGGACGGCAAGCGCGGCGACCCCGCACGCCGCGGCACCGCGGGCGGTTGCCCTCCACGCGGCCGACAGCGCGATGCGAGATCGACGCGTGGCGGCCCGGTGGGGGAATGTGATCGGCGGGATCCGGCTGGGCATGCTGGCCTCCTGCGAAACAGTATGGCACGGTAGCGGCTGCCGCAACCACGGGCCCGCACAAGGAGGCGCACCATGAACACGCAGGACCATCCGCTCACGACCGACGTGAAGCGCGTGACCGTCACCGACGGCGTGGCGCTGGTCACCCTGACCCGGCCGCAGGTGATGAACGCGGTCAACCTGCAGTTGCGCGCCGAGATCATCGAGTGCGCGCGCGACCTGGATGCAGACCCAGAGGTGGGCGTGGTCGTGTTCACCGGCGAGGGCGACAAGGCCTTCTGCGCGGGCGCGGACCTCAAGGAGCGCGGCCAGCGCAGCGTGCAGCAGCTCTACGACGAGCGGCGCTACTTCCGCAGCCGGTGGGTGAACTCGGTGGCCTCGATGGCCAAGCCCACCGTCGCGGCGATCAACGGCTGGTGCCTGGGCGGCGGCTTCGAACTCGCGCTGCAGTGCGACCTGCGGATCGCATCCGAGCGCGCGACATTCGCGCTCCCCGAGGTCGGGCTGGGGTTCCTGCCCGGTGCGGGCGGCACGCAGCGGTTGCCGCGCGCGGTCGGGCTGCAGAAGGCCAAGGAGCTGATCTTCACCGGGCGGCGGTTCGATGCCCACGAAGCCGAGCGGCTGGGCGTCGTGCTGCGGGTGGTGCCGCACGCCGAACTGTTGGCGGCTGCGATGGAGCTGGCTCGGTCGATCGCGCGCCAGCCGCGGATGTCGCTGATCCAGGCGAAGATCGCGTTGAATGCCTCGCAGGAGACGACGCTGTCCACCGGACTGCAGGCGGAGAATGAAGCATGGCTGCCCTGCCTGCTGTCGGACGCATGGAAGGGGCAGGTAGCCAGGTTTTCCGAGGGCGGACGGTAGCCACGGGTTTGCGCGGTGACGGTCGATGGTGGGGAACGGATGAGCGAGGCGATATCCACGCAGCAGGCGATGGCCCTGCGCCGCAAGCTGGTGGTCGGCGGTGTCGAATACGACTACTTCAGCCTTGTCGATACCCCTGCCCTGGGGCTGCCGGGCGTCGAGCGCCTGCCATTCGCACTGAAGGTGCTGGTCGAGAACCTGGTGCGCCAGCGCGCGCTCGGGCAGTCGGGGCCGGAAGACCTTCGCCACCTGCGGGGTTGGCTCGAGGCGAGACCCGAGCGGCATCCAGACTGCGAGATCGGCTTTCGCCCGGCGCGGATGATGATGCCCGACTCGTCGGGCATCACGCTGCTTGGCGACCTGGCGGCCATGCGCGACGCGATGGCGCAGCTCGGCGACGATACGCGGCGGATCAACCCGCGGCTGCCGCTCGACTTCATCGTCGACCATTCGGTGATGGTCGAGGCGCATGGCTGCGCCGACGCGCTCGCGCACAACATGCGCCGCGAGTTCGAGCAGAACCGCGAGCGCTACGAGTTCCTTCGCTGGGGCAGCCGCGCGTTCGGCAACCTGCGGGTGTTTCCGCCAGGCTCGGGCATCCTGCACCAGATCAACCTCGAGTATCTCGCGAGCGTGGTGTTCGTGGCCGAGCAGGGCGGCCGGCGACTCGCGTATCCCGACTCTCTGATCGCGATGGACAGCCATACCGCGATGACCAATGCGCTTGGTGTCGTCGGCTGGGGCGTGGGTGGGCTCGAGGGTGGGACGGTCGCGCTGGGTGAGCCGATCTCCCTGCTGATGCCGGAGGTCGTAGGCTGTCGGCTGGTGGGGCGGCTGCCAGCCGGCACTACCGCCACCGACCTCGCGCTCAGCGTCACCCAGGCCCTGCGCCGACACGATGTGATCGGGAAGGTGGTGGAGTTCTTCGGGCCGGGGGTGGACACGTTGTCGCTTCCCGAGCGCGCGACGCTCTCGAACATGACGCCCGAGTACGGCGCCAACATGGGTTTTTTCCCGGTCGATGCAGAGACCGTGGCGTATCTGGCCGCCACCGGGCGCGCACCGGCGCAGGTGGCGCTGGTGGAGGCGTACTGCCGCGCGCAGGGGCTGTGGCGCAACAGCTCGGCCGAACCGCCCGACTACGCGCAGGGCGTGGAGGTGGACCTGTCCGTGGTCGAGCCGGTGATGGCTGGGCCCGGCCGGCCGGACGCGCGCGTTCCGCTGGCGCAGGTCCCCGCCGCGTTTGCATCGGCCGTGGCCGGGTCGGATGGCGCGGCCCGCTCGCGGGTTCCGCTGCCGGGCCTCGGGGTTACCCTTGGAGATGGCGACGTGGCGATCGCCGCGATCACCAGTTGCACGAACACCTCCAATCCGATGGTGATGCTGGCCGCCGGGCTGCTCGCGCGCAACGCGCGGCGTCGCGGACTGCGGCCGCCGCCGTGGGTGAAGACCTCGCTCTCGCCCGGCTCGCGGGTGGTGGGCGACTACCTCGCGAGGAGCGGGCTGCAGGCCG
>JBIPNU010000182.1:0-5633 GCA_044370615.1 Burkholderiales bacterium | reverse complement strand
TGAGGATACCCATCTCCTTGGCGACCTCGGCCACCACCGGCGTGGCGCCGGTGCCGGTGCCGCCGCCCATGCCGGCGGTGAGGAACAGCATGTCCGCGCCGCGGATCGCATCGGCGATGCGCTCGCGATCCTCGAGCGCGGCCTGGCGGCCGATATCCGGATTCGCGCCCGCCCCGAGCCCCTTGGTCAGCGCGTTGCCCAGGTGGATCTGGGTCTTCGCCTGCCCGCGCTTGAGCGCCTGCGCATCCGTGTTGGCGCAGATGAATTCCACGCCATGCACGCCGCTGGCCACCATGTGGTCGACCGCATTGCCGCCGCAGCCGCCGACACCGATGACCTTGATCACCGCCTCCTGGTTCGACGCATCGAGAATTTCGAACATCGTGGACATTGCCGTCTCCTCTTGCATTGTTGTTACCCGTTGCCTGCAGCCCGAACGAACGATCACCCTTCGATCACCACCCGCCAGCCGGCGGGTCGATACCGTTGCACCGGCGCGCGCGCGCCGATCAGAAATTTCCCTGGAACCAGCCCTTGATCCCCGCGAGCACCCCGCCCAGCGGACCCCGCGCGAGACGCCCCGAAGCCGAGCGCTCCATGCGCTGGCGGCCTGCGATCAGCAGCCCGATGCCGGTGGCGAAGCGCGAGGTGCGCACGACCTCGGACAGCGGTCCCGAGTACGCCGGCACGCCCACGCGCACCGGCATGTGGAACACCTCCTCGCCCAGTTCGACCATGCCCTGCATCGCCGCGCTGCCGCCGGTGATCACGATGCCCGAGCGCAGCAGCTCCTCGTAGCCGGCGCGGCGCAGTTCCTTCTGCACCTCGTCGTAGAGCTCTTCGACGCGCGGCTCGATCACCGAGGCGAGCATCGAGCGCGGCAACTGCCTTGCCTCGCGATCGCCGATGTCGGGAACCTCGATCATCTCGCGGGGGTCGGCCAGCTTGGCGAGCGCGCAGCCATAGCGAACCTTGAGATCCTCGGCGTCCTTGGTCGGCGTGCGCAGCGCCATCGCGATGTCGCCGGTGATCTGGTCGCCGGCGATCGGGATCACCGCGGTGTGCCGGATCGCGCCCTGCGAGAACACCGCGATGTCGGTGGTGCCCCCGCCGATATCGACCAGGCACACGCCCAGGTCCTTCTCGTCCTCGGAGAGCACCGCCCAGGCCGAGGCGAGCGGCTGCAGGACCAGGTCGACCACCTCGAGCCCGCACCGTCGCACGCACTTGACGATGTTCTGCGCAGCCGAGTCCGCACCGGTCACGATGTGCACCTTCACCTCCAGGCGGACCCCGCTCATGCCCAGCGGTTCGCGCACGTCCTCCTGGCCGTCGATCACGAACTCCTGATTGAGGATGTGCAGGATCTGCTGGTCGTTGGGGATCTGCACAGCCTTGGCGGTGTCGATCACGCGGTCGACGTCGGCCTGGGTGACCTCCTTGTCCTTGATCGCCACCATGCCGTGCGAGTTGAAGCTGCGGATGTGGCTGCCGGCGATGCCCGCGTAGACCTCGCGGATCTTGCACTGCGCGGTGACCTCGGCCTCCTGCAGCGCGCGCTGGATCGACGCGACCGTCGACTCGATGTTGACCACCACGCCCTTCTTCAGACCCTGCGAGGGATGCTGGCCGATGCCCAGCACCTCGAGCGTGCCGCCCTCGCCGAGTTCGGCGACGATGGCCACCGTCTTCGAGGTGCCGATGTCCAGGCCCACGATCAGGTTCCGGTTGTCACGCGATCTGCTCATCTGTCTCGCTCCGACCTCGCTCAGGTCCGCCGGCCAGGCGCCGCGCGCGGCCGCTCCGGCACGCGGGCGCCAGCATCGCCGCCGTCCGCCGCGCCCGGCTCGCGCCGGCCCGACACCCGCACCGCGAATCCGTTCGGGTATCTCAGGTCCACGTAATCGAGCCGCGCCGCCACCGGGGCCACCGTCTGCGCATAGACGGCGAGGAACGTGGCCAGGCGCTCGTCGATCTGCTCCCGCCCCAGGCGCAGCAGCAGGCCACCCTGCAGCCGCAGTTCCCAGGCGCGACGCTCGGAGAGCGTGAGTTCGGCGGGGGCGAGCCCGGCCGGGGCAAGCGCATCGCGCACGCGCTGGTAGCGCCGGGCGACCTCCGGCGCGCTTCCGGCGGGGCCGCCGAACACCGGCAGCGAGGCGTCGGATGCGGCGGAGAACAGTTCGCCGTGCGTGTTGACCAGTGCCGAGTCGCCCCAGCGGGCGAGCGCGACGTGTTCCTCGAGGAATACGTGCAGCCGGTCGGGCCAGACGCGGCGCACCTCGACCCGTCGCACCCAGGGCAGGCGCTCGAACGCACGGCGGGTGCCCGCGATGTCGACGGTGAAGAAGTTGCCCGCCAGGTGCCGGCGGGTGGTCGCCTCGACCTGTTCGCGCGTGACATGCGACAGCTCGCCCAGCACGCGCACCTCGCGCAGGGGAAACACCGGCAGGTGGATGACCAGCAGGAAGATCGCGTACAGCCCGAGCACCGTGGCCACCGCGTAGAGCAGGTTGGCCACCGTGTTGAGCACCGCCGGACGGTCCCAGGCATCAGCCAGCACGGGCGGTCTCCAGTATGCGCAGCACGAGCTGCCCGAAGTCGTAGCCCGCCTCGCGGGCGGCCATCGGCACCAGGCTGTGTCCGGTCATCCCCGGCGAGGTATTCATCTCGAGGAACTGCAGGCTGCCGTCCTCGCGCATGATGAGGTCGGCGCGTCCCCAGCCCTCGCACCCCAGCAGCGCCGCCGCGCGCAGGGTCAGCGCCTGGATTTCGCGCTCGCGCTCCGGCGGCAGGCCGCAGGGACAGTGGTATCGGGTCTCCTCGCTGAAATACTTGCTGTGGTAGTCGTAGTTGCCGCCCGGTGCATCGATGCGCACCAGCGGAAGCGCCTCTTCTCCGACGAAACCGGCGGTGTATTCGCGCCCGGCGACGAACGCCTCGGCGATCACCAGCCGGTCGTGCTCGGCCGCTCGCGCGTAGGCCACCGCCACCTCGTCGACGTGCTGGACGCGGGTCAGCCCGAGGGTGGAACCCTCGCGCGCGGGCTTGATCACCAGCGGCAGCCCCAGCCGGGCCGACAGGCCGATCGCGTCGGTTCCCGGGCCGACCTGCTCCCAGGCAGGCGTCGGGATGCCGCCGGCCATCCACACGAGCTTGGTGCGCATCTTGTCCATCGCCAGCGCGGAGGCCGCCACGCCGCTGCCGGTGTAGGGAATGCCGAGCATCTCGAGCGCCCCCTGCACGGTTCCGTCCTCGCCCTGGCGCCCGTGCAGCGCAATGAACGCGCGATCGACCCGCTCGCCGCGCAGGTCGCACAGGCTGCGCTGCGCGGGATCGAAGGCGAAGGCGTCCACCCCGGCGGCGTGGAGCGCAGCGAGCACGGCGCGCCCGGACATCAGCGACACTTCGCGCTCGGCGCTCACCCCGCCCATCAGCACCGCGATCCGTCCGTGGTCAGCCATGCGCGCGCTCCCCGACGATCCGGACCTCGCGGACCAGATCCACGCCGGTGCGCCCGAGCACGCGCGCGTGCACCTGCTCGATCACCGCCTCGATATCGGCTGCGCTCGCGCCACCGGCGTTCACGATGAAGTTCGCGTGCCGCTCGGATACCCGGGCACCACCGATCTGCAGCCCCTTCAGCCCGCAGGACTCGATCAGGCGCGCCGCGTGCCCGCCCGGCGGGTTGCGGAATACCGAGCCGGCGTTGGGCTGCTGCAGGGGCTGGGTGGCGATGGGCGAGGAACTCGCGGATCCGCGCGCGCGCCCGTTCGCCATCGCCGCGCGGCAGGCGCAGCGTCGCCTCGACGAACCACTCGTCCATGCCCAGTCGGGTGCGCCCGCGCAGCGCGACATGCCGGTAGCCGACCTCGAACTCGCCCGGCAGCCGCTCGACGAGCTGGCCGTCGCGGGTGATCAGCGTCACGCGTACCACCCGCTCCCACGTCTGGCCGCCGTAGCAGCCTGCGTTCATCGCGAGCGCGCCGCCGAGGGTTCCGGGAATGCCGGCGAGGAACTCGGCGCCCTCGCAGCCGTGCAGCGCGGTCTGGCGCGCCACCTTCGGGCACGGCACGCCGGCGCCCGCCACCCACTGCAGGCTGCCCGCTGGCGCGTCGCCGCGCGGGTCGGGCGCGAACCCGGAGAGGGCCCCGTGGGTCAGCACCAGCGTGCCGCGAAGGCCGCCATCGCGCACCAGCAGGTTGCTGCCCAGCCCGGCGAACATCACCGGCTCCTCGGGCGGCAGGCCGCGCAGGAACGCGACCAGGTCGGCGAGGTCGGCAGGCTGGTAGACCCGTGCGGCCGGCCCGCCGGCCCGCCAGCTCACCAGCTTCGCGGTCGGCGCGTCGCGGCGATCGATGCCGCGCAGGATCGCGGCGGGACGGAAGCGGGCAGGTTCGGTCATGTTCATTCCACCGTCCCCGCGGTCTCGCGCAACCGGGCCGCAACCCCGCCGATCGAGCCCGCGCCCATCGTGAGCAGCACGTCGCCATCGCGCAGCACGCCGCCGAGCGCGGCGGGCATCGCCTCCACCGCCTCGACGAACACCGGCTCGACCCGACCGGCGATGCGCACCGCGCGGGCGAGTGCCCGCCCGTCGGCGGCGACGATCGGCGCCTCGCCAGCCGGATAGACCTCGGCCAGCACCAGCGCATCGACCGTGGACAGCACCCGCACGAAATCCTCGAAGCAGTCGCGGGTGCGGGTATAGCGGTGCGGCTGGAAGGCGAGGACCAGGCGCCGGCCGGGAAACGCGCCGCGCGCGGCGGCGAGCGTGGCGGCCATCTCCACCGGGTGATGCCCGTAGTCGTCGACCAGCGTGAAGCGCCCCCCCCCAGCCAGCGCGATCTCGCCCCAGCGCTGGAAGCGTCGGCCCACGCCGCGGAACTCGGCGAGGGCGCGCACGATCGCCGCGTCGTCCACGCCCACCTCGGTGGCCACCGCGATGGCGGCCAGCGCGTTGAGCACGTTGTGGACGCCGGCGAGGTTGAGCGTGACGTGCAGCGTCGGCGCGCGGTGGCCATTCACGCGCTCGACGGCGAAGCGCATGCGCCCGCCTTCCAGCGCCTCGACCGAATGGGCACGCACCTGGGCAGCGGCATCCAGGCCGTAGGTGATCACCGGCTTGCTCACCCGCGGCAGGATCTCGCGCACGTTCGGGTCGTCGAGGCAGACGATGGCCGCACCGTAGAAGGGCAGGTGCTGCAGGAAATCGACGAAGGCCTGCTTGAGCCGCGCGAAGTCCTGTCCGTAGGTCTCCATGTGATCGGCGTCGATGTTCGTGACCACCGAGATCACCGGCGTGAGGTACAGGAACGAGGCGTCGGACTCGTCGGCCTCAGCGACCAGGAACTCGCCGCGCCCGAGCTTCGCGTTGCTGCCGGCCGCCTCCAGCCGGCCGCCGATCACGAAGGTCGGGTCCAGTCCGCCTTCGGCAAGCACGCTCGCCACCAGGCTGGTGGTGGTGGTCTTGCCGTGCGTGCCGGCCACCGCGATGCCCTGGCGCAGGCGCATAAGTTCGGCGAGCATCAGCGCGCGCGGCACTACCGGCACGCGCGCCGCGCGGGCGGCCGTCACCTCGGCGGTGTCCTCGCGTACCGCGCTGGAGACGACGATCGCGTCGGCTCCGGCGATAT
>JBIPNU010000181.1:0-5635 GCA_044370615.1 Burkholderiales bacterium | reverse complement strand
CGGCTACACGGCGCTGGCGATGTTCGCCTGGGTCGGCTATGTCCTCGTGAATCGCTCCTACCACGCCGATGTGCTGAGTCTCACGCTCGCTGCGCTTGGGGGCCTGGGCGCAACCGCGCTGGCCATGGCGTGCTCACGTACTGCCCTGCGCATCCAGTTCACTCGTGGCTGGCTGCGCATCGACCGTGGCCGCGGATTCCGGGTGGAACGGCTCGGCCGGATCCGTGTGCGCGACGTGGTCCGCATCGAGTGCCTCCACGATCCGCTGGGCGACGTCGCCAGTAACGCGTCAGGACGGTGGCGCGTGTTCGCGCGCCTGGCCTCAAGCGGCACGGCCGAGCCACTGACGCCGTTGCTGTCGGCACCACAGGCGCGTGCTGTCGAGGCGACGCTGGACGACGCTCTGCAGCGGGCTCTACGCGCTCCGGTCGCGGCCATGGCCGAGGATGATGCGCCAGGGCGGGAGGCTGCGCCGTTCGCCGTGCTGCTGATCGCCGGCCTCGCACTGCTTGCGTTGATCGGCCACTGGCAATGGCAACGCCACGTGGACGGCGTGCGGCGCGTGTTGCCGGACGGTAGCGTGCTGATCCGCAAATCCGAACGCGACGCGCTGCAACGCGCGATCTACGCGCGCAACGTGGAGGCGGTCGAGGCCGCGCTGGCGGCTGGCACCAGTCCGGACCGACCCGACGACGAGGGGCGGCGTCCCTTGCATGTGGCGGCGTTGCTGCGCACTCCCGAGGTTGCCGCCGCGCTGGTACGTGCCGGCGCCGATGTCAATGCACGACGTACACGGGTCCCATATGCGAATAGCGAGACGCCGCTGATGTGGGCCGCCGGACAGCCGCAGATGGTCGAAACGCTGCTGGGCGCCGAGGCCGATCCGCGTTTGCGCGACGACACAGGTGCGTCGGCCATGCACTACGCCGCACGCAACAACAGCCCGGCCGTCCTGACGCTGCTGCACGCGCGCGGCATACCCATCGACGACAGCGCCGCGCCACAGGGCGCAACGCCTTTGATGTGGGCCTTTTGGTGGTGGGCGCCCGAGGCCATCGACTGGTTGGTCGAGCGCGGTGCGGCGCTGGACGGGCGAGACCTCCGCGGTCTCGATCTGGCGCACTACGCACGCACCTCCAAGGAGCCGGATCTGGCGCTGGCGCGCCTGCAGCAGCTGCGTGGGCGCGCGGCGCAGCGCCAGGGGCGCTGATCAGTGCACTCACTTGATCGGGGCAAGCGAATCCACCTTTTCCAGCACACGCGAGCAGGCATCGACGGGATCGCGGACCCGTCGTTCGTCGATACTCGAGACGCCCTCGTATTCAGCCCGGTTGCGCAACTCATGAGATCGCGCCAGTACTCGCCAGACTTCGGGTCCGAGGGACACCGTGTGCGTCACCCGCTGGAACACGACGTAGCGCTGCGCCGCCCTGTACCCGTGCCAGCGAAGCGCCGCCGTGCACAGCGCGTGGGCGGCGTTGCAGGTCGAAGCGGCTGTCGATCGAAAGCGACTCACACCGTGCATCGGCGAGGCGGTTCCTGCCGGAGCGCTTCAGGGCTTCGAACTCCGCGTGATCCGGCGCTTCGACCCGGAGCGCACGCCCCGGCCCGACCAGCCCCTCAAGCAGCGAGGGTTTGTTCGTCGCCCAGCAGCCACGCCCGTGGCTGCTGGGCGAGCACTTGCGTGACGAAGGCATCGCGCTGGCGCACCCGGGCCGCGAATTCGTTTGGCGAGCAGATCACCGGGTTGATCGGGCGACCCAGCTCTCGGCGGGTGTCTTCAAGCGCCAGATAGGCACCGGGGTAGGCCAGATCGTCGGGGACGACCATCAGGTTGATGTCGCTCGTAGCGGTGCCCTCACCGCGTGCGATCGACCCGAACACAAGGGCGGCGTGCACGTGCGCGCGCAACCCGGACAGGGCCGCCCGGAGAGGTTCGACGAGCCCCACCGTCTTCTACAGGATGCCGCGCAGTTCCGTGTCGATCGCCGCGTGCGGGGTGGCCTGGTCGTGGTTCTGCTTGCCGACCACGCGCACGGTGACCAGACCGCTGCTCGCGAGCCGCGCCAGTTCGCGCTGCACGGCGCCGGACCCCGCCCCGGCGAGCCGGATCTGCTCGTTTGGGTAGAAGCCGCGTTCGGGACGGCCGAACAGCCATCCCGGCACGCGCATCTGAGTGCCGGGAAACAGCACCTCGGCGACGCCCGCGGGTGCTTCCCGCGCAGCCTGGACTGTCTCGTACGAACCCATAATGGGCATAACCATACCTTTTATGGGCATAAGCAAAAGCGCGGGATCAGCACCTCGGCCGGGATACCCCAACGTCATTGCACAGCGCCGGGCACAGCCCCTGGCACGCCCCGCGGCCCCGGCTTTGACCCTGCCCCCCGGGGCTGCTGGCGGCATAAGCGAACCGGGCCTGCCTCGCCGAGGTCAGCGGCGCAAGGCTTGCGCCGCCCCGGAGGCAGCGCGCGCGCGCCGCTGCGCGCGGGCCCATGCCGAGAAAAGGCCGGTCACGATGAAGATCGGCCAGAGGAACACGCACATCGCCACCCACATCGCGCGGCTGTCACCGGCATCCCGGGCGCCCTGGCTGCGGGTGGTGGTGCCTTCGCTGAAGCAGTGGCGGTTCGAGTAGGTGAGCAGGCCGAACAGCAGCCCGACGGCGAGAAAGGACACGATCAGGGGATCCATCAGTCACCTCCGGGCAGGGCCTGCACGCGAGCAGGCAGACTCAGGCTGTCAGATTACTGGAACACCTAGAGCGTCAGACTTATTGGACACCTGTTCAGTTCCCAGCAACGTCCGTCAGATGGCGCGCCTGCTGTTCCGAGCCGTCCAGGCGGAGTCAGATCGATGACGGACGCCGCCCGACGGCCTCGCGCGCAGGCCCCGCCGCTGACTCGGCACCGGCGATCGGATCACGGGCCTCGTGCGGGCGGGGGCGACTGGCCGGCGCGCACGGCAGCGGGGCGCGGGCGGCAACGAGCCCACAATCGGCGCAGGTCGAAGTCGCTACCCGCGGACGACTGGCTGCGCCGCGCGGCGCGGGTCACCGCCACCGGCAATCGGGCCGGGGGGCGCGCGGCTCACTCCACCTGGATGTTCGCCGCCTGCACGATCCGCCTGAACTTCTCCACCTCGGTGCGGATGTGGGCATCGAACTGCGCGGGTGCGAGCGGTGCCGGCTCGGCCCCGAGCGCGGCGAGGCGTGTCCTGACCTCGGGCAGCGCGAGCGACCGTACGATCTCGTCGTGCAGCCGCTCGACCACCGGGCGCGGGGTGCGCGCGGTGGTGAGGATGCCGAACCAGGGGTCGAACACGTAGCCCTTCACGCCCGCCTCGGCCAGCGTGGGCACATCGGGCAGCGCGGTCGCGCGGCTGCCGGTGGTGGTGGCGAGCGCGAGCAGCTTGCCGGTGCTCACCAGCGGCATCACGTTGAGGATGGGCGAGAGGTTGAAGGTGATCGCCCCGGTCATCGCGCCCGTCATGGCTTCCGGGATGCCCTTGAACGGCACGTGCGTGGCCTCGATGCCCGCGAGGCTCTTGAGCAGCTCGCCCGCGAGGTGGTTGGCACTCCCCACGCCCGGCGTGGAATAGGTGACCGTGCCGGGCTTGGCCCTGGCGAGCGCGATCACGTCCTTCACCGATTTGAGCCCCGAGGCCGGCGCCACGACGAGGATGCTGGGCACGTTCGCGAAACGGGTGATGCCCGCGAAATCCTTCAGCGTGTCGTAGGGCAGCGTCTTGTACAGCGCGGCCGACACCGCATGCCCGGCGGACACCGACAGCAGCGTGTGGCCGTCCGGCGTCGCCTTGGCCACGATCTCGGCCGCGACGATGCCCCCGGCGCTGGGACGGTTGTCGACGATGACCGGCTGCCCCCAGGCCTCGCTCATGCGCTGGCCGGCGATGCGAGGCAGCAGGTCGGCCGTGCTGCCCGCCGAGAACCCGACCAGGATGCGGATCGGACGGCGCGGGTAATCCGACGCCGGCTGGGCGTGGACGACCATGGCGGCCGCGAGCGGCATCGACAGCAGGGCCAGGACACCGCGGGGATGGAGATGTCGTTTCACGCGCGCGCTCCGGTCGAACATCATGAACAGCGGGCCGGCATCCGCCGCCAGCAGCCTGCACGGAGAGTGGACAACCGCTCACGGCGTCGCTCCCGGAGGAGGCTGTCGCCCTGCCCTGCGGTCGCCCGGACCTGCATCACCAAGCAGTACCGAAGCGCGCTGCGAGCCCGATGCTCATCCTTGCCGCAGGCGGTCGGGCTGTCAAGGCGCGTCCGTCGCACCGACCGGACAGGTGACCTCAGTAGACGCCACCCGTCGCCCAAGCAGCACGGCGACGCGTGCCGATCGCTCGACCGAGGCAGGATGCGCCGGCAATCCACGGGGCACGCACATGCTCTCCTGGCGGGATCGGGCCGGCGTGCCAGCAGGAATACCGACGTCGCGCGACGCAGGTACGATTAATGCCCTCTCCGATCTGGAAGCTGCCCATGAGCCCGCCCGAGAAACACGCAATCCGGATGATGCACCTCGGCGCAGCCGGATGGGAGATCACCGACGGTCACACGATCGTGCTGCTGGACCCCTTCCCATCCCGGATCCGCTACAAGGGCAAGGCTTTCGGCACCACAGACGCCCCAACGCATCCGGGCGACGAGCGCCCGGTCTATGGGCTCGACGACCCGGTCTACTCCGACGTGGCAGAAATTGATAGACGCATCCGAGGTGCACACTACATCCTTGTCTCCCACTCGCACTTCAACCACTGCATGGACGTGCCGTACATCGCCTGCAAGTACGGAGCCAAGATCATCGGCAGCAGTAGTAGCGCCAACATCGCGGCAGCCTACGGCGTTCCTGATGAGCAGATCTACGCGGTGCACGGCGGGCAGGACTACCAGTTCCCGGAGTTGTCGGTACGCGTGATACCCAGTCTGCACTCGCCACTGGCCGGTCGGCACTACTACGACGGGGAGACCGTGCCGCGAACGGTAAAAGCCCCGATGCGACTGGGGGAATTTGTCGAAGGCGGCACCTACGCTTATCTGCTCCGAATGGGCGGACGCGAGATCCTGATGTTCGGTTCAATGAACTACATCGAGCGCGAAATCGAGGGCCTGCGGCCCGATGCCGCTCTGGTAGCTGCAGGCAAGGCGCGACTGAATCTGTACGACTACACTGGACGCCTGCTGCGAGCGCTAGGCCATCCGTCACTTGTAGTGGCTACGCACTGGGACGTGCAAGCCCTGCCCTACGGGGCCTCGCAAGATGAGGCGCTCGCCCAAGCGGAAACCTTCGCACAAGAGGTACGCGAGGTGTCGCCGCGGGCGCGTGTAGTGATTCCGCGCCATTTCGAGACGGTGGTGCTAGGAGCGAGCGAGTGAGCGCAATATGGGTCGTGCGCTTCCTGTTGCCCGCGAGTGTTCTCTTCGCTCCGAACGCCCATGCGCAGCGGAGCGCCGCTGACACGCACTATCCGCAAAGACCCCTGCGAATGATGGTGGGCTTCGCACCTGGCGGCGCGAATGATCTGCTCGCCAGAATCGTCGGGCAGCGATTATCGGAAGCATTAGGCCAGCCGGTCATCATCGATAACCGGACCGGCGCGGCGGGTGTTATCG
>JBIPNU010000180.1:0-5651 GCA_044370615.1 Burkholderiales bacterium | reverse complement strand
CCGGTAGAAATCGTTGCCGAGGTCGTAGTGCGCGAGGATGTTGCGCCGGCTGCCGGCGCGGGTGTTCGCGCGCAGCAGGTGGCGCAGGCGCTGCCACAGCACCGGCGCCCACTGCCCGTAGAACGCGCGCTCGATCTGCGAGGCGTTCAGGACCGCGAGGCCCAGCAGTTCCGCCGGCCGGTCGATGTCGCACGACCCGTCGATGTAGGACTCGCCCAGCCCGATGTCGCCGGTACGCAGGATCGCGGCCGCCGCCGCCCAGTCGCGCAGGTGCAGGCGGGCCTCGGGGCCCGGGTCTCCGCCGAACACCATCCGTTCGCCCGCCGGCGTGACCAGCTCCAGGCGCCCATGGCGCAGTCGTTCGAATACGCGCAGCAGCGCCCGACCTGCCGACGGCATGCCCGCCGGCTCGCTCACGGCCTGCTCCCGCGTCATCCGGGCTGCGGTCACCTCGCTCATCGCATGACTCTCCTTCGTGTCCTGACTGTGGGGCGGCTGGCGGCAGCGGCGCTCAGCGCGTGGTTCCTTCGGCCGGCGGGGCTGGCTTGCGGTGGAAGGGAACCCCCTTCCACCACAGCCGCAGCGCGTGCAGGTGGATTCGGCCGAGCACCGCGGCGCCCATCCAGGGCACTCGGACGAACGCCCGCAGCATCGAGGCGAAGGCGATCGGCCGTGTCTCCCCGGACAGCGCCGTCACCAGCGCCAGCGATCCGGACCGCACGTAGTCGACGCGGAACAGGCAGCGCTGCGACGTCTCGTGAAACCGGAAGCGGTATTCCCCGTCGACCGGAAAGAAGGGCGACACGTGGAAGACCTTGCGCGCGCGCAACTCCTCGCCGCTGCCCACCGGCCCGGCGTCGGCGCGCGCGGCCAGGTAGTTGTGCCGCTCGCCGAAGGTATTGCTCACCTCGCACAGCACCGCGCGCAACCGGCCCTCGCGGTCGCGGCAGGTCCAGAAGCTCACCGGGTTGAATGCGTGGCCGAACACCCTGGGCAGCGTGTACAAAGTGACCTCGCCATCGGCGCAGGCAAGGCCGTGCTGCCGCAGCAGTTCGCGGATCCATGGCCCCAGCGACGAGCCGTCGCGGGCGCCGTGGTCGCGGCGCCACACGCTGAAGAGCCCGGCGGCGTCCACCGCCAGCGGACCTCGGCTGCGGCGCGGCGCGTGCGCCTGGGCGTCGAGCCATGTCACCGGCAGGCGCAGGAAGCCCATCGGGTAGCGGAAGGCATGCCCCACCGGCACGGTGCGACGGTGCAGCACCTGGCCGATGCACAAGGCCGGACCTGGCACGCCGTCGCTCACACCCGCGCCGCCGCCAGCCCCGCCGGTAGCGGCGGATCGATCCGGGAGGCCGTGTCTCGACCCTCCGCCCATGGCGCGCCTGCTCCCAGCCCGGCGGCGACGGCCATCCCCGAGCGCAGGCCATCCTCGTGAAAGCCGTAGCCTGTCCATGCGCCGCAGAACCAGGTCCGGCGCTGCCCCTGCAGCGCGGGCAGCTCGCCTTGCGCGCGGACGGCGGCCGCATCGAACATCGGGTGCGCGTAGTCGAAACGTCCGAGCACGCAGGCCGGATCGATTTCGCGATGCGGGTTGAGGGTCACCATGACCGGCGAGCGAACCGGCAGCGGTTGCAGGCGGTTGAGCAGGTAGGTCACGCTCACTGGCCGATCGCCGTCGGCGGCAGCCCGTCCGCCGGTGTAGTTCCATGCGGCCCACGCGGAACGTCGCTGCGGCAGGAACCGGGTGTCGGTGTGCAGCCAGGCGGCATTGGGCTGGCAGCCGATCGCGCCCAGCACCCGTCGTTCCCGCTCGTCGGCGTCGGCGAGCATCGCGAGACTCTGGTCGGCGTGCGCCGCAAGCACGACATGGTCGAAGCGCTGCGGCGGGGCGCCGGTCGCATGCACCTGCACTCCGTCGGCCAGGCGCCGCACGCCCGTGACCGGCGTGCGCAGGCGAACGTCCGGCAGGTCGGCGAGCAGGCGGCTGACGTATTCGCGCGCGCCGCCGCGCACGGTGAGCCAGCGCGGCCGGCCGACGATCTGCAGCAGCCCGTGATTCACGAAGAAGCGGATGAAACTTCTCGCCGGGAATTCGGTCATCGCCCGCATCGGGCACGACCAGATCGCCGCGGCCATCGGCAGCAGGTACCAGTCGCGGAAGGCGCGACCGTAGCGCCCGGCGTCGAGATAGTCGCCGAGGCTTGCGGTGTCGTCCGCGCCGCGCTCGAGCCACCGCGGCGCCTCGCGGTTGAATCGCAGGATATCGGCGAGCATGCCCAGGAAGGCGGGGCGTGCCAGGTTGCGCCGTTGCGCGAACACGGTGGCGAGGGAAGAACCGGCCCACTCGATGCCCTCGCCTTCGAGGCTGACGCTGAAGGACATGTCGCTCGCGGCCGCCTCGATGCCCAGGTGGGCGAACATCGCGATCAGGTTCGGGTAGGTGCGCTCGTTGTAGACCAGGAACCCGGTATCCACGGCGATCGTCTGCCGATCCACCTCGACATCGACGGTATGGGTATGCCCGCCCGCGTAATCGCCCGCTTCGAACAGGGTCACCGCATGGCGTTCACGCAGCAGCCACGCCGCCGCCAGTCCCGCAATCCCGGAGCCCACCACCGCGACAGAAGCCCGTTGCACGCATCCTCCCGGAGGTCGGCTCATCCGGCACCGCACGGAGCGCGGCACCTGACCGGCACGCCCAGCGCCAGCCACCCTCGATTGTCTAGTTTACGTGACGGCCGCGACAGCGGGAACTGTCACTTCGATTTGACACATGCCGCATGAGCCCGTTCGCCGGCACGCCGCCCCGAGGCCCTGCGCAGACTCACGGCGCCGCGGGGACGCACCGTCCGGACACAGCGTCGGACCTCGGTATTTGCATAAAATGTCCTAGACATTATGAAACTTCGAGGCTAGGATCAGGCCGCCTACCTTATTTTGTCCAATCAAAATCATGAACAAACCAGAGTCGATCAGCGAGGATGTCGCCCCGGATCGTCCGGCGGTGAACATCAGTTCGGTCGAGCGCGATACCGGGCTCTCCAAGGACGCCCTGCGCGTCTGGGAGCGCCGCTACGGATTTCCGCAGCCCTACCGGGACGCGCATGGTGAACGCATCTACCCGTCCGACCAGGTGGACAAGCTGCGCCTGCTCAAGCGGCTGCTGGACCAGGGGCACCGCCCGAGCAAGGTGATCCACAAGTCGCTCGAGGACCTCACCGCCCTGTGCGCCGAGGCCGAAACCCCGACCCACAGCGCGGAGGTGGAGTCGCTGATGGGGCTGGTACGCGCCCATGACTCGGTCCAGCTGCGGCAGACGCTCACCCAGATCCTGCTGCGCGACGGGCTTCGCCGGTTTGTCGTGGAAGTCGCGGTGCCGCTCAACCGCGCGGTCGGCAATGCCTGGATGCGCGGCGAGATCGCGGTGTTCGAGGAGCACCTGTACACCGAACAGATGCAGGGCCTGATGCGCAACGCGATCGCCAGCGTGCAACTTCGCGGACACTCGCCGCGGGTGCTGCTGACCACGCTGCCCACCGAACAGCACGGCATGGGCCTGCTGATGGTCGAGGCGCTGCTCACCCTCGAGGGGGTGTACTGCGTGCCGCTGGGCGTGGAGACACCGGCAGCGGACATCGTCGCCGCCGCGCTCGCCCACGACGTGGACATCGTCGCGCTATCCTTCAGCGCAGTGTTTCCGGCTCGCCTGGCCACCTCGAGCGTGCGCGAACTGCGCGATCAGCTCCCCCCGGAGATCTCGCTGTGGGTCGGCGGCGACGGCATGCTCAGGGCACGCACCCCGGGCGATGGCGTCGAGGTCCTGCGCAGCCTGGAAGGCGTGCTCGCCGCGCTCGCGGAATGGCGCGCCCGGCTCGCGGACTGACGCGGGCTGCGGCACACTTCGCACCGATGGTCTCGACGAGGCTCCGCCCACCCATGCTGTATCCCCAGATCTTCCGCCAGCTGGAAAAGGTCCGCTGGAACATGGCCGACGACATCCCGTGGGATACGTTCGATGCGTCACGCCTGTCCGACGAGCAGGCGCAGACCATCCGGATGAACGCCATCACGGAGTGGTCGGCGCTCCCCGCCACCGAAATGTTCCTGCGGGACAACCGGCACGACAGCGACTTCTCCGCCTTCATGTCGGTGTGGTTCTACGAGGAACAGAAGCACGCGCTGGTGCTGATGGAGTACCTGCGCCGCTTCCGCCCCGACCTCGTGCCCAGCGACGAGGAACTGCACGCGGTGCGTTTCGAGTTCGACCCCGCGCCCTACCTCGAGACGCTCACGCTGCATTTCTGCGGCGAACTGCGGCTCACCCAGTGGTACCAGTGCGCATCGCAGTGGCACACCGAGCCGGTGATCCGGCACATCTACACGCTGCTGTCGCACGACGAGGCGCGCCATGGCGGCGCCTACCTGCGCTACATGCAGCGGGCGATCGAGCGCCTGGGCGACGACGCGCGACGCGCCTTCGCGCGGGTCGGCGTGCTGATGGCGTCGGCGGCGCGCACTGCGCAGGCGCTGCACCCGACCAACCTGCACGTCAACAAATCGCTGTTCCCGAACGACACCGTGCAGAGCCGGCTGCCCGACCCGGGCTGGCTCGAGCGCTGGCTCGACCACCAGATCCGCTTCGACCGGGACTGGGAAGCGAAGGTCATCGGTTCGATCCTGAAGAAGCTGTCGACGCTGCTCGGCACCGAGTTCGACTCGGTCCAGGCGCTCAACCGCTATCGCAAGGCCCTGGGGCCGGGCGGGGCCGTGGCCGCCTGCGAGGCGAAGTGCTGCCCGCCCGGGCAGGCTGCCGCGCGCGCGGCGACGCTTGCCACCCCCCGGGTGTTCACCAACGGCTGCTTCGACCTGCTGCATCGCGGACACGTCACCTACCTCGCGCAGGCCCGCGCCCTCGGCGGATCGCTGATCGTCGCGCTCAACACGGATGCCTCGGTCCGGCGTCTCGGCAAGGGCGAGGACCGCCCGGTCAACACGCTCGCCGACCGGATGGCGGTCGTCGCCGCCCTGGGCTGCGTCGATCTGGTCACCTGGTTCGACGAGGACACGCCGCTCGCGCTGATCGAGGCGATCGCACCCGAGGTGCTGGTCAAGGGCGGGGACTGGCCGGTGGAACAGATCGTCGGCGGCGACGGCGTCCGCGCGCGCGGTGGACGGGTGGTGTCGATCCCGTTCGTGCACGAGCGCTCGACCAGCGCGCTGCTCGAACGCATCCGCGAGCATCCCTGACTGCGCCCGACACTGCGCACGGTGCCCGGCGGTCCTCCAGGCCACGCCCGCAGCAGGTGACCGGCCGGCTGGTGGCCGGCCCGGGAACCGCGCCCCGCGCACGCCGCGGGCAGGCTTGCCGGTGCGCCTTCACGGCAACATCCGTGCAGTCCCGATCCGGTTGGCGGAGAGCCCCGGATGAGCCGGCGCGCGCTGCCGGACAGGACCGGCGTGGATCGACCCTCTCGACCCCGCGACCCGGGTTCCGCCAGAGGGTAGCCCCGCGCCGGGACGACGGCGCGAGCCCTCGTCCGCACGCCCGCTCCCGGTGCCTCGCGAGCCGGGATCCGTGCGGGCCCCGGATACGCTGGCGGACGCCGCGGGGAAGGTCACGCCCGAGAGGCGCGCGCCGCGCCGGACAGCAC
>JBIPNU010000178.1:0-5668 GCA_044370615.1 Burkholderiales bacterium | reverse complement strand
CAGGAACCGGATGAACGTGGCGTAGGTGGCCCGGTTGGCCTCGACGCCGTAGGTCCACGGATCGTCGCCGAACACGCGTTCGATCTCGTCGAGCTCGGCCGGGAGCCACGGCAGCATGTAGCGCAGCGCGGAGTAGTTGCGCATCCGCACGAGCGCGGCTCGCTTGGACGCCTCGAACGCCTGGTACAGGCTCTTCGCGATGAACGGATGGCGTTCGTACACGTCGCGTCGGATCGCCACCAGGTGCATCACCGGGAAGATCCCGGTGCGCTGGAAGTACTCGCGCTCCACCCGCTGGAAGTCGGGGAACATCCGCTGCACGTCGGGGTTGGTCTTCATCGAGTGCGGCAGGTGCGTGCCGATGGTGGCGTCGATCTCGCCCGCGTCGATCAGCTGCGACAGCGAGCGACCGGTGTCGTTCTCGACGATGTTCCAGCCGGGCGGGTGGACCGTGGGCACTCCGTGCATGCCGACGCTGTTGACCGATCCCTCGATCCACTGGATCGACTTCAGGTCCACGCCGTAGTCGTTCTGCAGATGCCCGCGGATCCAGACGGCCGCGGTCATCGTGTGGCGCATCACGCCCACCCGCTTACCCTCGAGGTCCTTCGGACTGCGGATCCCGGCCTTCGCGTGGATGGCGATCATGCCGTGCCGGAACATCTTGGACGGGAACACGGGCAGCGCGACGAACGGACAGTTGCCGTTCACGTAGCGGGTGATGTAGTCCGACGAGGACATCTCGCACACATCGAAGCTCTGCTCGGCCATCGCGTGGTCGAACAGCTTGCGCGGGAAGTCCTCGACACGGAAGGTGAGGTCGATGCCCTCGGGCTTCACTTCACCGGTGTGGAGCGCCTGCATGCGGTCGTACAGCGCGCAGGCCAGCGTGATCGGGACACCGCGGTCGGATGAACTCATGGATGGCTCCTGGGGAGGGTGCCCGCGCGCGGGCGAAGGCGGTGGGGGGCGCTGGCCGCGCAGGAATCGGCAGGCGCTCAGCGCGGGGCCAGCGTGTCCGGCGCACCGGCGCGGCGGGCCGTGTCGATCAGGCTCCACACCCGCGAGGGCGAGAGCGGCAGCGCGCGCGGCTGCACGTCGAAGCGGCGGAGCGCCGAGGCGATCGCGTTGGCGATCACCCCGCCGACCGGGATGATCCCGCCCTCGCCGGCCCCCTTGGCGCCCAGCGGGTTGTGGGGCGAGGGATGGTTGCCCAGCGCGTGCACCTCGATCGACGGGAACCCGTCGGCCGTCGGCGGCAGGTAGTCGGCGAGGCTGCCGGTGAGCAACTGGCCCTCCTCGTCGTAGGCGAGGTGCTCGAGGAACACGCCGCCCAGCCCCTGGACGATCGCCCCCAGCGTCTGCCCGTGCAGCGTGCGCGGGTTGATGATGCGCCCGACGTCCTCCACCGCGACGTAGTGGAGGACTTCGACCTGTCCGGTGCGCGCATCGACCGCGACATGCGCGGCGTGGGTGCCGTTGCTGTAGGTGCGCTGGGTGCCGGCATAGCTCCCCTGGGCGCTGATGCCGCCGTGCGCCGCGCGCGCCCGCGCAAGCTCGGCGAGCGACAGGCTGCGACCGGTGCCGTCGGCGACGCGATCGCCGGCGACCCGGGCGACATCCTCCGGGCTGCAGCCGAACTCGGTCGCGGCCGCGGCGAGGATCGCCCGCTCGAGCTCGCGCGCGACGATGAGCACCGCCGAGCCGCCCATCACCGTGCTGCGCGAGCTGTAGGCACCGAAGCCCTCGTGCACGCCGGTAGTCGAACCGTGGAACACGCCGCGGATCGCGCTCACTGGCAACCCCAGCGCATCGGCGGCGATCTGCGCGAGGACGGTCTCCAGCCCCTGGCCGACCGACGAGGAACCGGTGTACACGCTGACGCGCCCGTCGTCCTCCAGCACCAGCCGCGCGCCCTCGCGCGGACCGGACGCGCCGCCCTCGATGTAGCTGCCGATCGCGACGCCGTGCCATCGCCCGTCGATCTCGCGGCCGGCCAGCGCGCTGCGTGCCGTCCAGTCGAACGCGCTCAGGCACAGGTCGAAGGCCTCGTGGTAGTCGCCGCTGTCGGTGACCGTGCCCGCGTGATAGGGCTCGAGCATCGGCAGCGTCCACGGCATCTCGGCGCGGGTGAGCAGGTTGCGGCGCCGGAACTCGACGCGATCGAGGCCGAGGTCGTCGGCGACGATGTCGAAGAGGCGCTCGCGGAAGAAGTCGGTCTCGAAGCGCCCGGGCCCCCGATAGGTACCCACCGGCGTCTTGCAGGTGAGCCGGATCGAGTTGCGCAGGTCCACATGCTCGATGCGGTAGGGACCGGGCGAGAGCTGGATCACGTTGCGCGATCCGGCGATGCCATTGGTGCGCATGTAGGCGCCGGCGTCGGTGGCGAGCCGGCCGCGCAGGGCGAGGATACGACCGTCGCGGGTGCAGGCGAGCTCGAGCTCGGCCTCGACCTCGCGCGCGTGGTTGCTCGCGATCAGGTGTTCGCGGCGATCCTCGATCCACTTCACCGGGCGCCCGCAGACCAGGGCGGAGAAAGGCACGAGGAAGTCCTCGGGGTAGAACTCGCCGCGCACGCCGAAGGCACCACCGGTGTCTCCCTCCAGCAGGTCGATCGACGATTCGTCCATGCCCAGCTGCGCGGCCAGGATGCGCCGGTTCGCGAACGGCACCTTGGCCGCGCCGTGGACCTGCAGCCGTCCGTGCCCGGGATCGGGGACCGCGAGCAGCCCTCGCGTCTCCATCGGCAGCGCGGTGTGCCGTTGCACCCGGAAGCGTTCTCGTCGCGTGTACGGCGCGCCGGCGAAGGCCGCATCCGCGTCTCCGCGCACTGCCTGGAGCTCCACCGCCCGGTTGTCCGGGGCAGCCTCGTGCAGCGTGGGCGTGTCGGCGGGCACGTCGAGTCCGCCCGCGGTGACCGGCGGCAACGATTCGATGTCGACCTCGATGTGCTCGAGTGCGTCTTCAGCCTCGGCGTGGGTGCGCGCGACCACCAGCGCGAGCGGCTCGCCGACGTAGCGCACGCGCTCGTGCGCGATGACCGGTTGCACGAAGGGCTCGAGCTGCGGCAGTGCATCGAGCCGCATCGGGATGACCGGGATGCGCCCGCAGCGCGCGCGAACCTCGGTGGCCGTGATCACCGCGACCACGCCGGGCAGGGCGCGCGCCCCGGAGGCATCGATGCCGAGCAACCGTCCGTGGGCAACCGCGCTGCGCAGCACGACGGCGTGCAGGAGGTCGGGAACGTGCAGGTCGTCGACGAAGCGCCCGGCGCCGCGCAGCAGCCGCTCGTCCTCCAGCCGGTCGATCGGCGCTCCGATCGCGCCGGTGGGCGAGGCGAGGCGCGGATCGAGGGGCTTGGGATCGTTCATCGGGGAGTCGGCGGCGTGAGGTGAGCGACTATAGCGCGGCTCGCGGGCGTGATCACAGCACGAGCCGGCCAGCGTAGCCGGTGAGTTCGAGATAGCCGCGGCCGGCGGGTACCCCGGCCGCGCTCGCCCGCACGGCCCCTTCCCAGTACACGATGCCGGTGGCCGTGCGCGCGTCGAGCTCCTGGTCATCGAACAGCGGCTCGAGGGTGAGTTCGACTTCGCCCACCCGCACCCGCATCGACACCGGATAGCTCGCGCCCGTGCGGGCCGAGCGCCACGAGCGCATCGGAACCAGGCTAACCGCCTCGGGACCGAAGCTGCGCGCTCGCCCGGCCGGGTCGCGCAGCGTGCCCCCGGCCCAGATCGTCGCGCCGTCGGCTCCGCGGATGCGAAAGGCCATCAGGGCCCCGCCGTCGGCGAGGTTGATGCCAGTCCAGTCCCAGCCGGTCGCGCCCGGCGCGAGGATCTCGCTCGACCACTCGTGGTCGAGCCAGGCCTGTCCCCGCACCTCGCGCTCGCGGCCGGCGTGCGCGATTCGACCGCTCACCCGCAACTGCGGCTGCGTGTAGTAATGACTCGCCTGGCGTTCGAGGGGCCCCTTCCGGCTGTAGCCGGCGTCGCCGTGCAGCAGCATCGGCTGGGTGCTCTCGAGCGCCAGCGCAAGCCGCAACCGACCGGCATCGATGCGCGCGCGATAGCGGCTGCCCGCCTCGCCGGCAGGCTCGCGGACAAGCCGCCAGTCCTGCAGTTCGACGTCGGTGTCGGCTTCGGCCGCCTGCGCGAGACCGAAGCCGGCGCGTGCCACCCGCTCGGCGTGCACGAGGCGACGCTCGGCCGGGTCGCTGATCGCCGCGTGGGCGAGGATCACCTGATGCGGGGCAAAGCGGCTCGGGTTGCGAGGATCGGTCGCGGGGCGGATGCGGAAGAAGGTGATCTGGAACCCGAGGTCGACGGCACCGTCGTTCAGCCAGCCGGTGGCGTACCACCACTCGGTCCGGTAGTCCGGATGCGCGCCGAAGTCGCGCGGAAACCGCAGCGGCGTGCCCCGCAGGATCGGCGGATAGTCCGGACGCGCGCGGCCTGGCGGCGCGCCGGAGGATGCGGCCGGCTGCAGGCCGCCCGCCACCGCGGCAAGCGCAAGCAGTGCGCCGCGCCGCGCGGGTCGCTGGGGGGAGGAGGGGGGCATCGGCGCTCGCCTGCTCACCAGTCCTCGCGCAACGCGCCGACCGTGGCTGCGGTGAGCGCGGCGCGTCCAGCCACCACCGCGGTGACGGCGGCGAGGGCGACCAGCAGCGTGGCGAGGATCCCGAGCAGCCCCCAGGGCGTGGCCAGGTCCATCGTCCAGTGGAAGGACTGCGGATTGATCACCTCGACCAGCAGCAGGCTGATCGCGAACCCGACCGTGCCACCGACCGCAGCACCCAGAGCGGCGAACAGCGCCCCCTCGGTCGCCAGCTGGGCGGCGATCGCCCTGCGCCGCATGCCGAGCGCGCGCTGCAGGCCGAACTCGCGACGGCGCGACAGGGCTTCGGCGCTGAAGGTCGCAGCCACGCCCAGCAGGCCGATCACCACCGCCACCGCCTCCAGCAGATAGGTGATCGCGAAGCTGCGGTCGAAGATGCGCAGGCTCTGCTCGCGGATCGCGCCGGGCTCGCTCAGTTCGATCCGCGCGAACCCCGGCAGCGTCATCGCCAGGTGGTCGACCACCGTGGCGGCCGAGGCGCCCGGCTCGAGCCACAGCGCGGCGTCGCTCACGCGCGCGCCGGGGACCCGGCGGCGATAGTCCTCGAGGTCGAGCGCGAGCGCGCCGTAGTGTCGCGCATAGTCGCGCCAGATCGCGGCCACGAACACATCGACCGGCTGGCCACCGATCGCCAGCGTCAGGCGATCGCCCACCGAGAGCCGGTAGATGCGCGCCATCGGCTCGGACGGGTACACCGGCAGCAGCCCGGGAGGCGCGGGTTGCGCGCGCCCGACGAGCGGCAGCCGGGCGCCCGGATCCGCGGGGTCGAGGGGGCGCGCGATCAGCGCCACCGCCGGTCGCTGCGGCTCGAGCGGCAGGCTGCTCACGGCGAGCGGTTCCACCCGCGCGACACCGGGCGTGGCCGACAGCGCGGCGAGTTCGGCCGGCGCGAGCCAGCCGGTGTCGCTGCCGCCCGCCGTGCGCAGGGAGAGGTCGGCGGGCAGCACGGTCACCAGCCACCGGTCGACCGAGTCGCGAAAGCTCGACACCATGATGCCCATCGCGACCATCACCGCGAAACTCGCCACCACGCTGGCGAGCGCGAGCCGGGTCA
>JBIPNU010000177.1:0-5684 GCA_044370615.1 Burkholderiales bacterium | reverse complement strand
CTCGCGCTGCTCGGCGAGTACCCGCCGGTGCTCGCCCGGTTGCGCGACCTCGCCGAGGCGAGCCCGTGGGCGATCGAGTACCTCGCGCGTCACCCGATCCTGCTCGACGAGCTGCTCGATGCGCGAACCCTGCACGCGCCGCCCGACTGGCCTCGCCTGCTCGAGATGCTGCGCGCCCAGCTCGATGACGCCCACGGCAACGTCGAGCGGCAGATGGACCTGCTGCGCCACTTCCGGCATGCGCAGCTGTTTCGAATCGTCGTGCAGGATCTTGCCGGCGATCTGGACCTGCGGACCGTATCCGACCACCTGAGCGATCTGGCCGACCGGGTCCTTGGCGAGACCCTGCTGCGCTGCTGGCGCCACCTGTCGCCGCGCGACGCGTCGCCTGCGGCCTTCGGCATCATCGGCTACGGCAAGCTCGGCGGCAAGGAGCTCGGCTACGGCAGCGATCTCGACCTCGCCTTCGTGTTCGACGAGCGCGACGCCGGCCCGGAGGCGGCAGAGCGCTACGCGAGGCTTGCGCTGCGATTGAACTCGTGGCTCACCACCATGACCTCCGCCGGCGTGCTGTACGCGACCGACCTGCGCCTGCGTCCCGACGGGGAGTCGGGCCTGCTCGCCCCCTCGATGGGCGCCTACGAGCTCTACCAGCGGAACAAGGCCTGGGTATGGGAACACCAGGCGCTCACCCGCGCGCGTTTCGTCGCCGGCAGCGCGGCGCTGGCCGAGCGCTTCGAACATACCCGACTCGAGGTGCTTCGCGCCGAGCGCGACGGCGAGGCGCTGCGTGCCGAGATCGTGGCGATGCGCCATCGCATGCGCGCCGCGCGGCGCGATCCGGCCCCGCCGGGTCGCTTCGACATCAAGCACGGCGAGGGCGGCCTGGTCGACCTGGAGTTCGTCGTGCAGTACCTCGTGCTGGCGCACGCCCGCGCGCACGAGGCGCTCACCGCCAATTCGGGCAACATCGCGCTGCTCGAGGTGGCTGCGCGCTGCGGGCTTGCCTCGGCGCCACGCTGCCGCGCGGCAGGCGAGGCCTACGCGGCGCTGCGCAGCGCGCAGCATGCGCTGCAACTCGCCGGCGCCGATCCTGCGGCCGCCGACGCCGGGCCGCTCGCGACCCATGCCGCAGCCGTCGCCGACCTCTGGGCCGAGGTACTGCGCGCCCCGCTGCACCCGTCCGCGTGAGCATGCGCCCGGGGCGGCCAGGCACCGCCACTCAAGCCCCCCGCGACGAACGACACCGACCGTCGAGCCGCCCCGGCGCTCGCGCCGTTCGACCGGCGGCACGGGCGCCTGCCCGCCGCCCACCTGCCATCCTCCCGCTGGAGAGCCCATGGACCTTCCTCACGCCCCCGATCTCGCGCTGCTCGCCCTGAGGCTGGCCGCCGGCATCGGCTCCTTCGTGCACGGGCGGAACAAGCTCGGGCACGTCGATCGCTTCGCCCAGTCGCACGCGTTGCCGCTGTGGCTCGCGCGGCTGGCGACCGGGGTGCAGATCGGCGGCGGCATCGCGCTGGCGGTCGGTCTGGCCACGCCGCTGGCCGCCCTCGGGCTCACGGTCTTCGGCGCGTGGGCAACGGTCGAACTCATCCACCGCAAGGGCGAGCCGTTCGCCGCGCCCGGACGCCACAGCTGGGACGCGGGACTGATGTACACCGTGGTGCCCCTGGCCGTGCTGCTGTGCGGTCCGGGCGCCTATTCGCTCGACGCGCTGATCGCCGCCCGCTGAACGTCGCCTGCAGGCGGCGCGCGGCGCGGGGCCGCGAGCTGCCAGGCGCGCAGTTCGCCCAGGCCCTTGGCGACCCGGTTCACCGGCCCCTCGCAGACCCAGTCGGCCGCGAGCCGATCGCGCGTGGCGGCATCGATCAGCACCTCGCCCGGTGCCGCGAGATCGCACAGGCGGCTGGCGACATTGACCGTACTGCCCCACAGGTCATAGGCAAACTTGGTACGGCCGATCACGCCCGCGCTCACCGGACCGGTCGCCAGCCCCACGTGGACCGCGATCGGCTCGCCCGCAGGCGTGCGGCAGCGTGCAGCGATCGCGTGCATGCGAAGCGCCAGCGCGGCCACGCCGGCGCAGGCGGGCGCGCTGCCGGCCAGGCCGCCAGCGGCCATGTATCCGTCGCCCAGGGTCTTGATCTTCTCGACGCCCAGGTCCTGCGCCGCCTCGTCGAACGCCGAGAACAGCTCGCCCAGCATCGCGATGACCTGCGCGGGAGGCAGACGCTCGGCCACCGGGGTAAAGCCGACGATGTCGGCAAAGAGCACGGTGACCTCCGGGTGGCTGTCGGCGACGGTGTCCTGTCGCTTCAGCCGCTCGGCCACTCGGCCCGGCAGCACGTTGAGCAGCAACCGCTCCGAGCGTTCCTGCTCCTCGGTCAGCCGGGCATTGGCGAGCCGCAACTGCAGGCCCAGGCGCTCGCGCTCGCGGGCGAAGTAGCCGACCAGCAGGTACACCACGGTAGATACCGCCGCGAAATTGAGCACGAAGAACACCGCGACCACATGCAGCGGAACCCCGATACCGGTCTCCTGGGTGATGAACCAGTCGAAGAACCCGGACAGCGCCGTGAGCGCCATGTAGGCGACAAACCACGGAAGGGATTGCCGGGGCCCCTCGAGCACCATGACCCCGATGGGCGCGAGCAGCGCCCAGAGCATCACCGCCGAGGCGGTGACGAAGTTCCCCATGCTCCACTGCAGCGCGAACGGCACGAAGAGGTACAAGGTGACCTGCACCAGCCGGAAGCGCTCGAAGTTGCCGCTGCGCAGGTAGGCGATGAGCGACACCGCGGAGACGAGCTGGAACCCGAGCGGCACCATGATCTCGAAGCGGATGCGCAGCGCGCTGTAGATCACCATCCACAGTCCGGCGGCGAAGATCATCAGCCCGCAGGCGAGGATGGCGAGCGACCTGCGCAGTCGCGCCTCCTCCCCGTCCTCCGCCATCGGCGGCAGCCCCTGCCCCGGTTCCGACACCTCCCGCTCCCCGGCCATCGGCCGATGGTCCCGCCGGACCGGCGGCTGCGCGTGACCTGGACCCGGACCGGATCCGGCCACCGACGCACCGACTTTCCACCGGGCGCGGGCCGCGGTCAAGTGCGCACCGTCCCGGATCGCGCCCGGTTGGCTTGCGCTACAATCGAACGCGGAAACGGAAGGCCCGCCGACCGCCGGGTCGCCGCGAGCGTTCTGAAGGAGTGAACCGGCATGTCCATGTCTGACCGCGACGGAGTGATCTGGTACGACGGCAAGCTCGTGCCGTGGCGCGACGCCACCACCCACGTCCTCACCCACTCGCTGCACTACGGCCTGGCGGTCTTCGAGGGCATCCGCGCCTACCGCACCGAGCAGGGCACGGCGATCTTCCGCCTGCGCGAGCACATCGACCGCCTGATGAACTCCGCGCACATCTACCTGATGAAGCTGCCCTACACCCGCGAGCAGCTGGCCGAGGCCTGCAGGGCGGTCGTTCGCGAGAACGGCCTCGAGTCCTGCTACATCCGGCCGATCGCCTTCTACGGGTCGGAGAAGATGGGCGTCTCGCCCAAGGGCGCCAGCGTGCACGTGGCGATCGCCGCCTGGCCCTGGGGAGCCTATCTCGGCGCCGACGGCCTGGAGAAGGGCATCCGGGTCAAGACGTCCTCCTACGCACGCCACCACGTGAACGTCACGATGGCCCGCGCGAAATTCGCGGCCACCTACGCCAACTCGATCCTCGCGAACCTCGAGGCCACCCAGGACGGCTACGACGAGGCAATGCTGCTCGACGTCGACGGCTTCGTGGCCGAGGGGTCGGGCGAGAACCTGTTCATCGTCAAGGATGGACGCCTGTACGAACCGGAACTCACCTCGGCGCTGATCGGCATCACCCGCGACGCGATCATCCAGCTCGCCGGCGAACTCGGCATCCCGGTGTCGGCGCGGCGGATCACCCGCGACGACGTGTACATCGCCGACGAGGCCTTCTTCACAGGCACCGCCGCCGAGGTCACGCCGATCCGCGAACTCGACAACCGCACGATCGGTGCGGGCGGGCGCGGACCGGTCACGGCGCGCCTGCAGTCGCTGTTCTTCGACGTGGTGCACGGCCGCGTGCCCGCCCGCCGCGACTGGCTCACCCCGATCTGAACGCGAGGCCGCCCCTCATGAGCACCGCCCCGACCGACAAGCCGGCCGCAGAGCAGGGCGCGGTCAACCGCGAGCGCCTGGTCGAGGTCAGCGCGCAGGACCTGCCGTTGCACTGTCCGATGCCCTCGATGCTGCTCTGGAACGCCCATCCGAGGGTGTTCCTGCCGATCGCCAGCAGCGGCGAGGAGCTCTGCCCGTACTGTGGCACCCGCTACCGGCTCAAGGGCGGGCCGGTGCGCGCGGGCCACTGAGACGCGGCTCGTCGCGCGGCCGCCCGTGCGCCGCCGCGCGCTGATCGTCGCGCCCTCCTGGGTCGGCGACACGATCATCGCGATGCCGATGGTCTCGCTGCTGCGCGAGCGCGACCCCGACCTCGAGCTCGACCTGCTCGCGCCCCCGTGGACCCTCGCGCTGGGCGCTCGCATGCCGGGTATCGCGCGGACCATCGAGAGCCCGTTTCGCCACGGGGAACTGCGGCTGCGCGCCCGCCATGCGCTCGCGCGCGAACTCGCCCGCCAGGACTACGAGCGCTGCTGGATCCTGCCCAACTCGCTCAAGTCCGCCCTCGTCCCCTGGCTTGCGGGCATTCCAGTGCGCACCGGCTACGTTGGCGAGTGGCGCCACTGGCTGGTGAATGACCTGCGCCGATTCGACGCCGCCGAACTGCCACAGCTCGCCCAGCGCTTCGCCGCGCTCGCGCTGCCGCCCGGCGCGAGCCTGCCCGCCACCCTGCCTGCGCCGCGGCTGCAGGTGGACGAGTCCGCACGCAGCCGCACGCTGCTGCGGCTGGGTCTTGCCGAGGCGGGCGGTTCGCGCCCGGTCGCCGTGCTGTGTCCCGGCGCCGAGTACGGGCCGGCCAAGCGCTGGCCTCCGAGCCACTTCGCGGAGCTCGCCGATCAGCTCGCCGAGTCCGGGTACGCGGTCTGGCTGCTGGGCTCGTCGAAGGACGCGGAGACCGCGCGGGAGATCGTCTCCCTGGCCAGCCGGCCACCGGTCGACCTGTGCGGCCGCACCAGCCTCGCCGAGGCGATCGACCTGATGTCCGTGGCCCGGGCGGTGATCAGCAACGATTCGGGGCTGATGCACGTCGCGGCCGCTCTCGACCGGCCGCTGGTCGCACTCTACGGATCGAGCAGCCCGGACTACACTCCGCCGATGTCGACGCGCGCGAGCGTGCTGCGCGTCGGCGTATCCTGCAGCCCCTGTTTCCGCCGCGAGTGCCCGCTCGGCCACTTCGACTGCATGCGCCGGCTCACGCCGGCGCAGGTCATGGCGGCCATCGACGGCCGCCCGCCGGACCCCGCCCCATGACGCCGATCATCTACGCCTCGTCGACCGATTGCGAAGCGGCCTTCTATCGCGCCTTCGAGAAGGCGGACCTCGCGGCCATGATGGCGGTATGGGCCGAGGATGACGAGGTGGTCTGCATCCATCCCGGCGGTCCGCGGCTGTGCGGGCTGGATACCGTGCGCGAGTCCTGGCGCAGCATCTTCGCAGCCGGGCCGGGGCTTCGCATCGGGATCAGCCATCGAGTGATCACCGCC
>JBIPNU010000175.1:0-5701 GCA_044370615.1 Burkholderiales bacterium | reverse complement strand
GTCGCGCATGCCGAACACGCTGGACGGCTCGACCCCCACCACCGTCGCGCCGCGCGCGACCGCCGGTGCCAGCGCCGCCAGGGTCCGCCGCGCCTCGGCGCGGGCATGGTCCACCAGCCCGGCGGCGAGGAAGGTCCGACCGCAGCACAGCGGGCGACCGCCACCCCCCGGAGGCTGCGCGACGCTCACCCGGCAGCCCGCCGCGGCGAGCACCGCGACCGCGGCACGCAGGTTCTCCGGCTCGAACCAGCGGTTGAACGTATCGGCGAGCAGCACCACCTCCACCGCCGTCGGCGGGGGGGCGACCGTGCCGGCGCCGCGCGCGATCGCCCCGGCCTCCTCTTCGCGGAAGGCATCGCGACGCCAGCAGGGCAGCGGCCGGCGCGCGCTCAGGCCGGCGACCCGTTCGCCGAGCGCGGCCAGCGCCGGGAACCGGTTGCGCAGGTTGAGCAGCGGCGCGACCCGCGCTGCCCACGGCGCGTAGCGCGGCAGCCACGCGACCAGCCGGTCGCGCAGGCGCAGCCCGTGCCGGCGCTGCCACTGGTAGAGGAATTCCAGCTTCATCTTCGCCATGTCGACGCCGGTCGGGCATTCGCGGCGACAGCCCTTGCAGGACACGCACAGCGCCAGGGTCTCGCGCATCGGCTCCGAGGTGAACGCATCGGGGCCGAGCTGCCCGGAGAGCGCCAGGCGCAGCGTGTTCGCGCGACCGCGGGTGACGTGCTGCTCGTCGCCGGTGGCGCGGTAGGACGGACACATCGTCCCGGCATCGAACTTGCGGCAGTGCCCGTTGTTGTTGCAGGCCTCCACCGCCTTGGCGAAGCCGGCGCTGCGCGCGCCCGGTGCCTGCGGGTCGTCGGTGGCCTCGCTCCAGTCGAACGCCGTTTCCAGCGGCGCAACCGCGTAGCCGGGCGCGAACCGGAACAGGTCGCGATCGTCCTGGCGCGGCGCGCGCACGATCTTGCCGGGATTGAGCAGCCCCTTCGGGTCGAACAGGTCCTTCACCTGCTCGAACGCGCGCGCGAGCCGCGCGCCGTAGAAGGGCTCGATCCACTGCGAACGCGCCAGGCCGTCGCCGTGCTCGCCCGAATAGGCTCCCTTGTATTCGCGCACCAGCGCCATCGCCTCCTCGGCGATCGCCCGCATCTGCACCGCGCCCTCGCGGCGCATGTCGAGGATCGGCCGCACGTGCAGGCAGCCGACCGAGGCATGCGCGTACCAGGTGCCGCGGGTGCCGTTGCGGTGGAACACCTCGGTCAACCGCGAGGTGTACTCGGCCAGGTGTTCCAGCGGCACCGCGCAATCCTCGATGAAGGACACCGGCTTGCCGTCGCCCTTCATCGACATCATGATGTTCAGGCCGGCCTTGCGCACTTCCCACAGGTCGCGCTGCAGCGTCGCGTCGGTGATCTCCACCACGCCGCCGGGCAGGCCGAGCTCGCCCATCAGTTCGCTCAGCGCGCGCAGGCGCCGCAGGTTCTCCGCCTGCGCCTCGGGCGTACCGTCGCCGGCGAACTCCACGAGCAGGATCGCGTCCGGATCGCCCTTGATGCAGCGGTCGACCACCGGCAGGTACGCCGGATTGCCGCGCGCGAGCCCGATCATCGTGCGGTCGACCGCCTCCACCGCCACCGGCCCCAGCCGCACGATGTGCTGCGCGGCGTCCATCGCCTGGTAGAACGTGGGGAAGTGGCACACGCCCAGCGCCTTGCTCCGGGGCACCGGCGAGAGGGAGAGCTTCACGCGGCGGGTGAAGGCGAGCGTGCCTTCGGAGCCCACCAGCAGGTGCGCCCAGTTCGGCGCCTCGACCGCCACGCGGTTCAGGTTGTAGCCGGCCACGTTGCGCAACACCGCCGGGTAGCGGTGCTCGATCTCCTCGGCTTCGCGGCGCACGATCGCGCGCACCCGTGCGAGCAGGTCGCGCTGGGCCGGGTCGGCCGGCTGCGTGGCGTCGAACACTGCGCTGCGGCCATCGGCGAGCAGCGCGTCGACCGCCAGCACGTTGTCGACCATGTTGCCGTAGAAGATCGAGCGCGAACCGCAGCTGTTGTTGGCGGTCATGCCGCCGATCGTCGCCTGCGCGCTGGTCGAGACATCCACCGGGAACCACAGCCCGTGCGGGCGCAACCAGGCGTTGAGGTGGTCGAGCACGATGCCGGGCTCGACCCACACGGTGCGCGCTTCGCGGTCGAACTCCAGCACCTGATTGAGGTGGCGCGAGCAGTCGATCACCAGCGCCGCGCCCACCGTCTGCCCGCACTGGGAACTGCCGCCCCCGCGCGCGAGTACCGGCACGCCCTCTTCCAGCGCGATGCGGAAGGCGGTTTCGGCATCGCGCAGGTGGCGCGGGATCACCACGCCGACCGGATCCACCTGGTAGATGGACGCGTCGGTCGAGTAGCGGCCTCGCGTGAAGGCGTCGAATCGCACCTCGCCCTCGAGGTTGCCCGCGAGCCTCCGGGCGAGCGCCGGGTCGCCGCGGCGCGGGTGGAAGGCGACGGTGAAGGTGGCGGGGGAAGCGGGAGCGTTCATGGGCGCGCTCGGGGCTGTCGATTCGGAAACGGGTGGGGGAAAGGGAGCGGCGGAGAGCGGGAGGGGGCGTGAGGCGGGGACGGGACAGCGAGCACGCGAGGACGAGGCGGGGACCGTACTGCTGTCGGGGTCGGAGGCTGCGGCAGCAGCCGGCCGGCCGATCGTCCCGCAGGCGGCACCGCGCCGGCGGCGGTCGGACGCTCAGGCTGGCGCGGGGGCGTCGGATCCGACCGCCAGCATCGCGTCGAGCAGCACCCGCGGATCCTGGGCGCCCGACACCGCATGGCGCCGGTCGAAGATGAAGAACGGCACGCCCTGCACGCCCAGCGCGCGCGAGCGCTCCTCGGCCGCATCCACGGCCGCCAGCGCGTTCGCATCGGCGAGACGGTCGCGCGCCGCGTCCGGGTCGAGGCCCGCCGAGGCCGCGATCCGCACCAGCTCCGCGGCATCGGTGAGATCGCGTCCGTGCAGGAAGTAGGCCGCCATCAGCGCCTCCTTCACCTGCGGCTGCAGGCCGCGCTCGCCAGCCAGCGCGACCAGCGCATGCGCGGCTCGCGTGTTGGGCTGGCGTTCGATGCGCTCGAACGCGAACGCGATCCCGGTCCCGGCACCCACGGCCGCCACCCGAGCGTAGCGGCCGTGGCCCTGCCCGGGACCGAACTTCGACTCGATGTAGGCCAGCCGGTCCATGCCCTCGGGGGGCAGGTGCGGATTGAGCTGGAACGGCAGCCACGACAGCCGTGGCGGGGGCGCCTCGGGGCGCGCCTGCGCGTAGAGCGCGAGCGCGGCCTCCAGCCGCCGCTTGCCGATGAAGCACCACGGGCAGACGATGTCGGAGACGATCTCGATGGCGATCGGGCGGACGCTGTCGGGCAGACTCATGCGGGGACCTCGGGCGTGACGGTAGATGGGCTCGCGGGCGTCCGCGCGGAGCGTCGCTCCGGCGGACGGTCGCGCAGGCGGCCCGCTGCGCGCCCTGTCGCAGCCTCGGCGAGGCTGGCTGGCGATCCGTACCCCACGCTGTCGAGCACACGGGCCCGGGTGTGCTCGAGATGCTCGCGCAGCAACGCCGCCAGCCGCGTCGCCTCGCCCGCCTCGAAGGCAGCCAGCAGGGCCTCGTGTTCGGCGATCGCCTGATCCCAGCGCCCCTGCGTCCGGTTGGCCATGAACCGCACCCGCTGCACCTGCGCATTGAGCGCGCGCCAGGACTGCAGCAGCGCGGTGTTGCCCGCGGCCTCCACCAGCAGCGCGTGGATGCGCTGGTTGCATTCGAAGTACTGCGCGAGCTCGCCGCGCGCGTGGTGCAGCAGCATCGCGTAGTGGACCGCGCGCAGTTCGGCGCGCTGCAGCGCGCTCGCGTGCCGGCAGGCGAGTTCGCCCGCCAGCGATTCGAGCACCGCGAGCACGACGAACACCTCGCGCAGGCGGTTGGCGTCGATCGCCGCGACGCAGGCCCCGCGATGCGGATGCAGCTCGGCCAGACCCTCCGAGGCCAGCGACTTGATCGCCTCGCGCAGCGGCGTGCGCGAGATCCCCAGCCGTTCGGCCAGCACGCGCTCGTTGAGCTTCTCGCCCGGCGCGAGTTCGCCGCGCACGATCATCGCGCGCAGCCGCTCCGCGCCCGCGGCATGCAGCAGCGGTCGGGCCGTATCGGCGGCCCGGCCCGGCGCGCGCGAGTGGCGCGCGACCGGCAGGTGCGAAGCGGGCGGAGACATGGCTGCAAACTAGTCGAATTGCATACAAAACGCAAACTTCCGGATGCTGCCGGAATGCTGCCACGATCTCTCCCCGTCAGCCGGTATCGAGCATCGTTGTTTTTGCATACAAGTTCGGCTAGAGTCGGTCGCCCGTTCGCGAGGAGATCGCCGATGCCCGCCCCCGCTGGTCGCCACTTCCTGCAGATCCCCGGCCCGACCAACGTGCCCGACCGGGTCCTGCGCGCGATGGACAGGCCCACCATCGACCACCGCGGCCCGGAGTTCCAGCGACTCGGGCGCGAGGTGCTGGAAGGCCTCAAGGCGGTGTTCCGCACCCGCCAGCCGGTGGTGATCTACCCGGCCTCGGGGACCGGCGCCTGGGAAGCCGCGCTGGTGAACACGCTCTCGCCCGGCGATCGGGTGCTGATGGTCGAGACCGGCCAGTTCGCCACGCTGTGGCGAGGGCTCGCCGAGCGCCTGGGACTCGCCCCCGAGTTCCTGTCCGTCGGCGACGACCCCTGGCGGCGGGGGGTTGATCCGCAGGCGATCGCGGCACGGCTCGCCGCCGACACCCGCCGCGAGATCCGCGCGGTGTGCGTGGTTCACAACGAGACCTCCACCGGCGTCACCTCGCGCATCGCCGAGGTGCGCCGCGCGATCGACGACGCCGGGCATCCCGCGTTGCTGATGGTCGACACCATCTCCTCGCTGGGTTCGATCGACTACCGTCACGACGAGTGGGGTGTCGACGTGACGGTGGCCGGCTCGCAGAAGGGCCTGATGCTGCCTCCGGGGCTGTCGTTCAACGCGGTGTCGGAGAAGGCGCTGGCCGCCGGCGAGTCCGCGCGCATGCCCCGCTCGTACTGGAGCTGGAAGGAGATGCTGGGGCCCAACGCCAGCGGCTTCTTCCCGTTCACGCCCGCGACCAACCTGCTGTTCGGCCTGCGCGAAGCGCTGGCGATGCTGCAGGAGGAGGGGCTCGAGCAGGTCTTCGCACGCCACCGGCGCCATGCCGAGGCCACGCGCCGCGCGGTCCGGGCCTGGGGCCTGGAGATCCAGTGCGTGGACGAACGCGAACACTCGGCGGCGCTCACCGCGGTGCGCATGCCCGACGGCCATGACGAGGCCCGCTTCCGCCAGGTGGTACTCGAGCACTTCGACCTGTCGCTGGGATCGGGGCTGGGCAAGGTGGCCGGCCGGGTGTTCCGCATCGGGCATCTGGGCGACTTCAACGACCTCACCCTGATGGCCACGCTCGCCGGCTGCGAGATGGGGCTCGCGCTGGCCGGCGTGCCGCACCGCGACGGCGGGGTCGAAGCGGCAATGGGCTACCTGCGCGAGGTCCACGCCGCCGCGCCAGCCGGTCGGTTCGTCACCCGCAGCTGAGCACCGGCCGCACTCGCTCGGGTGCCCCACCCGCGCCGCGTCCGCCCGCCCCGCCTTCGCCCGCCGCGACCGGTCGATCCCCCGGG
>JBIPNU010000176.1:0-5701 GCA_044370615.1 Burkholderiales bacterium | reverse complement strand
ACCATGGTCGTCGCGCATCCGTCGCTGCCGGTCAAGAGCGTGAAGGAACTGGTCGCGCTCGCCCGCCGCAACCCCGGCCAGCTCAACTACGCGACCTCGGGGGCCGGCACCGTCGGCCATCTGGCGATGGAACTGCTCTCCTCGCAGGCGAAGATCTCGATGGCGCACATCCCCTACAAGGGATCGGGGCAGGCGATCACCGACGCGGTCGGCGGCTACGTGACCCTGATGGCGGCCTCGATGCCGGTGTTCGTGTCGCACGTGCAGGCGGGCAAGCTGCGGCCGCTGGGGGTGACCAGCGCCAAGCGCTCGCCCGCGCTGCCGAACGTCCCGACGATCGCCGAGCAGGGTTTCCCGGGCTACGAGGTGTCCTCCGGCTTCGGCATGCTGGCGCCTGCCAACTTCGCCGCGGCGATGGTGCGCACGATCAACTCGGCGCTGGTCAAGTCGCTGCAGGATCCGTCGGTGCGCGAGCGCCTGTCCAGCCAGGGCGCCGAGCCGGTGGGTTCCACGCCCGAGGCGCATGAGCAGATGATCCGCGGCGAGATCGCGCGCTGGACGAAGATCGTCCAGCAGGTCGGCATCAAGGCGACGGTCAACTGACCGGCGGGTCCGGGCCCGGACCCACGGGTCCGGACCCGCGGTCGGCCGGGCGATCGAGCCGGCCGCCGCAGTCGTCCCGGGGCGATGAGCGTCGGGCTGGCACGCGCGGTCATGGCCGGGGGCGCTGGCGCGGGCACTGGCGGATCACCTGTTCCGGCACGTACGCGGTCGCAGCACCGGTCGTGCGAGGATCCGGCCTTCGGCCGGTGCCTGCCCGGTCGGTCGGTTCCGGAGATACCCAATGTCGCTGACGCTGCTCTACAACCTGGTGGTGGTGTTCAAGGCGATCGCCGAGATCGCCGGCCTCGCGCTGCTCGGCCAGGGCGTGCTGCTGTTCCTGGCCGGCCCGAACCGCGACCGCAACGTGTTCTACGCGGTGCTGGCGGCCATGACCTCCCCGGTGCGGGCGCTGGCCCGGGCGCTGCTGCCACGCTTCGTCGTCGACCAGCATGTGGGAATGGCCTCGTTCGGCCTGGTGCTGCTGATCTGGGCCTGCCTGTACATCGCGAAGGTCTACCTGGTGCTGCGGATTGCCAGCGAGCAGTTGCCCGGCTGAACGCGGGCCCGGAGGGCCTCGGGGCCGGCGTTCCCGACAGGCGCGTCGGGAACCCTGATCCGCCCCATCGATCCAGCCCGGGTGCCGGGAGCGCCCCTCTTTCGGGCGCACCGGGCCGGCGGGTTCGGACCACCGCGCCAGCGGTCGGGTGAGGGCTCGTCGCGCGGACGCTGTCCCACCCCCTGAGGTCGCGGAGGTGACCGTTCGGCTCGATCCGCCGCGGGCAGCGTGACTATTGGCACACCGCCGGGAAGCCTGTAGGCTCCACTCAGGTTCGTTGCGGCGTCAGGGTCGGCAGCCGCAGGCACGGGGTGCGCGCGTCACGAGCGCCGCGCATCCCCGACGACAACAGTCCGCCCGCAGGAGCGTATACATCCGTGGCAGCCGTGCGGGCGCGAGTGCGCAGCGCGGGTGCTGCCGGTCGGTGGAGGCCGGGGGTGACGGCCGCCGCCGGATTGCCGGTGGATCAACTGGAGGAGGTATCGATGCAACTCACGGAGCGTCACGAGGAGTACTGGCGCCGCAACCTCAGGATCACCGGGATCCTGCTGGCGGTGTGGTTCGTGGTCACGTTCGTGTGCAGCTATTTCGCGCGCGAACTCAACGAGATCGTCATCTTCGGTTTTCCGCTCGGTTTCTACATGGGCGCGCAGGGCTCGCTGATCGTCTACCTGATCATCATCGGCTACTACGCGCGCTACATGAACCGGCTCGACGAGGAATATGGCGTAGCCGAGGGAGATGACGAATGAGCGCCGCCGGATCGCAGAAGGCCTTCACCCAGCAGCTCACGCGCTACTACGGCTTCTACACGGGCGGCTTCGTGCTGTTCGTGATCGGGGTCGCCATCCTCGAGTTCATGGGCGTGCCCAACAAGACGCTGGGCTACCTGTTCCTGCTGGCCACCATCGGCCTGTATGCCGGCATCGGCATCATGAGCCGCACCGCGGACGTCGCTGAGTACTACGTCGCCGGGCGACGCGTGCCGGCGGTGTTCAACGGCATGGCGACCGGCTCGGACTGGATGTCCGCCGCGTCGTTCATCGGCATGGCGGGCGGACTCTACCTGCAGGGCTACGACGGGCTCGCCTTCATCATGGGCTGGACCGGCGGCTACGTGCTGGTGGCCTTGTTCCTCGCGCCCTACCTGCGCAAGTTCGGGCAGTTCACGATTCCCGACTTCCTCGGCGAACGCTACGGCGGCAACATCGTGCGCTCGATCGGGGTGCTCTCGGCGATCCTCGCGTCCTTCGTGTACGTCGTCGCGCAGATCTACGGCGTGGGCCTGATCACCAGCCGGTTCACGGGTGTCGAGTTCCAGGTCGGCGTGTTCCTGGGCCTGGCCGGCATCCTGGTCTGCTCGTTCCTGGGCGGCATGCGGGCGGTCACCTGGACCCAGGTCGCGCAGTACATCATCCTGATCATCGCCTACATGATCCCGGTGGCGATGCTCGCCTACAAGCACACCGGCGTGCCGGTGCCGCAGGCGGTGTACGGCACGGTGCTGCAGAAGGTGACCGAGCGGGAGAAGGAACTCAACGCCGATCCCAAGGAACTCGAGGTCCGGAAGATCTTCCGCGAGCGCGCCGCGGCGCTGGATGCGAAGATCAAGGGCCTGCCGGGATCCTGGGAGACCGAGCGCGCCGACCTCGCCAAGAAGGTCGCCGACCTGAAGTCGGAGAATGCGCCCGCCGACCAGGTGGCAGCGGCCGAGAAGGCGCTGGCCGGCTACCCCGCGAGCGCGGATGCAGCACGCACCGCGTGGACGGCAGCACGCAATTCGGCCAACGCCCGGGCGGCACCGATCCGTGCGCATGCCGAGCCCTTCCCCGGGGCGACCGAGGAGGCGCGGGATCGTGCGCGGCTCAACTTCCTCGCGCTGGTGCTGTGCCTGATGGTGGGCACGGCGGCGCTGCCGCACATCCTGATGCGCTACTACACCACGCCCTCGGTGAAGGAAGCGCGCAAGTCGGTGTTCTGGTCGCTGTTCTTCATCTTCCTGCTGTACTTCACCGCGCCGGCGCTGGCGGTCCTGGCCAAGTTCGACATCTACACGCTGCTGGTGGGTGACAAGTTCACCGACCTGCCGGCGTGGGTGGCGGCCTGGAACAAGATCGACCCGCGGCTGCTGTCGGTGGTGGACATCAACAAGGACGGCATCGTGCAGCTCGCCGAGATCACGCTGGGCCAGGACGTCATCGTGCTGGCCACGCCGGAGATCGTCGGCCTGCCGTACGTGATCTCCGGCCTGGTGGCGGCGGGCGGTCTGGCGGCGGCGCTGTCGACTGCCGATGGCCTGCTGCTCACGATCGCCAATGCGCTGTCGCACGACGTCTACTACAAGATGGTCAACCCGGATGCCTCCACCAAGGTCCGGCTGGCGGTAGCCAAGGGCTTGCTGCTTGCGGTAGCCATCGTCGCGGCCTACGTGACCTCGCTCAACCCGGGGGACATCCTGTTCCTGGTGGGAGCGGCGTTCTCGCTGGCCGCGTCGGCCTTCTTCCCCGCGCTGGTGCTCGGCGTGTTCTGGAAGCGGGCCAACAAGGCGGGGGCGATCGCCGGCATGCTGGTTGGCCTGGGCGTGTGCCTGCTGTATCAGGTCGGCACCTATCCGTTCTTCCAGGCCATGACCGGCTGGAAGATGGATCTCTGGTTCGGCATCGCGCCGATCTCGGCGGGGATCTTCGGCATGCCTGCCGGCTTCCTGACCCTGGTCGTGGTGTCGCTGCTCACGCCGGCGCCGGATGCGAAGACCCAGCAGCTGGTCGAGCATGTGCGCTACCCGGTGCTCGGCGACGAGGCCAAGGCCACGTCCTGATCCCCGGTCGTCGCAACCTGGAAAAGGCCCGCGCGAGCGGGCCTTTTTCTTGCGGGCTGGCCTATCCCCTGCGCGCGATTACACTTCGTGACCGGGGATTCGTCTCGAGGGATACGCGCGTGGCGGCAATGTCGGGCAGGCGGGCAGTGGGGCATGGACTCGATCGCGGGCCAGCCGCAGCGGCCAGGGATGCGCTGCCCGGTCCGGGGTTTCGCGTGCCCTCCGGAGGGGCAATGCTCGCGCGCCGCGCGCTGCTGGCTGCAGCCGGTGCGCTGGCGCTCGACTCGTACACCCTGCGAGGGGCCCGGGCCTCCGAGGAGGGGGCCCCCGCGGTCAAGGTGCCGTATGTGCCGACCCCCTGGCCGGTGGTGGCCGCGATGCTCGATCTCGGGCAGGTCGGCGCGCGCGATTTCCTGATCGATCTGGGCTCGGGCGATGGCCGACTGGTGATCGAGGCCGCGCGCACGCGCGGCGCGCGGGGGCGGGGTGTCGAACAGGACGCCGACCTGGTCCAGTTGAGCCTCTCGGAGGCCCGGCGACTCGGGGTGGCCGATCGGGTTCGCTTCCTGCGGCAGGACCTGTTCGAGACCGATATCACCCCGGCCACCGTGATCACGCTGTACCTGCTCCCACCGGTGATGATGGCGCTGCGGCCGCGGCTGTCCACGGCGCTCGCGCCCGGTACCCGGCTGGTGTCCCACGACTTCACCCTCGGCGACTGGAGCCCCGACCGGACGGTGAAGGTCGACGTGCCGGAGAAATCCTACGGTCCTCCGTACAGCCTGCTGCACCTGTGGGTGGTCCCGGCCTTCGTGGAGGGACGCTGGCAGGGACGGTTCGGCGGCGGCGCGGACGAACAGCCCTACGCGCTCGACCTGCGCCAGCAGTTCCAGCGGGTCACCGGCACCCTCACGCTGCGCGGGCGCAGCGTGCGCCTGCAATCGGCTGAACTCGACGGCGACCGGCTCGCGCTTGTCGCGGAACTCGACCTTCCCAAGGGGCGCGAACGCCATCAGTTGCAGGCGCAGGTTCGCGGCGGGCGCCTGGAGGGCAGCTGGCGGGTGTCGCCGGTCGGCGGCGGACGAGCCCCGATCGTCCAGCCCACGGCTGCCGAGCGGCCGCCGGCGAAGGCCCGATGAGCCGCGTGCGGCACGTCGCGCGGCGGGCGACCCCGGTGGCCGGGACCGGCGCGACCTTGCCTGGCACGGTGCCGCCCCCGCCGTGCGGCGTGGCGCGACGACGGCTGGCCGCGGCCCTGCTCGCGATGCTGGCCCCGGTGCCGGCGGGGCGGGCGCAGGCCCCTGCGCTGGACGTCCCCTTCGTGCCCACGGCCGACGAGACGGTGGACCGGATGCTTCGACTCGCGGGCGTCGGGCCGGAGGACCGCCTGATCGATCTGGGTTCCGGTGATGGACGTATCGTGATCGCCGCAGCCCGCCAGTTCGGCACGCGGGGCCTCGGGGTGGAACTCGACCCCGGACGCCGGGCGCTCGCCCAGCGCAACGCGGAGCGCGCCGGGGTCGCCGACCGGGTGCAGTTCCAGCAGCAGGACCTGTTCGACACCGACCTGTCGAGTGCCACCGTGATCACGATGTATCTGCTGCCGGCGGTCAACCTGCGCCTGCGTCCGCGGCTGCTCGCATTGCGGCCGGGCACGCGGGTGGTGTCGCATGACTTCGACATGGGCGAATGGCCGCCCGACCAGCGTGCCGATCGCGGCGGCA
>JBIPNU010000174.1:0-5704 GCA_044370615.1 Burkholderiales bacterium | reverse complement strand
GACGCCGCGGTGCTACCCGCGCCATCGCAGACGAGCAGCCAGCTCCCGGCATCGGCTCGCGCGAGCGGATCGGCCAGCGCGCCATCGACCAGCGAAACGGACTCCCCGCCGCCTCGCGCGAGCGCACCTGCCGCGGTCGCCGGCGGCAGCGCGATCGACGCGCACACCGCATCGCTCAGCCGCAGCGCGGGTGCAACCAGCGTCACGGATGCGGTGCGCGCGCGCTCGATGTTGCCGATCGCCACCCGGCCTCCATCGCTCAACGCGCTCGCACCGATCGTCAGGTCGAGATCGGGCGGGAGGTCACCGAACAGCAGCCCGTGACAGATCTCGCGGTCGAGATGGTGGGACAGCCACTCGGCCCCGGAGCGCGGAAACAGCAGGCCGCCGACCACCGACCGGCCGTCGAGGGTGCGCGAACACAACCGCCGCAGCGGGCCCAGGACTTCGCGGCGGATCGCCGCGGCGTGGCCTCCTTCGGCCTGAAGCCGCGACCACGCGGCAGCCAGACAGGCGGCCGCCAGCGCGCCGCCCGAGACCGCCTGCACCCGCAGTCCGGGCACCAGTGCCCCCGCCTCGGCCAGGCGCAGCAGCGAACCGGCGGCAAACAGCGCCGCGCGAAAACCGCTGCCGGAGAGGCACAGCACGGGCGCCGCGGTCGACGGGATCGGATTCATCGCCCGGAGCTTACCGTGCCCGGCGTCCCTGCGCGCCCGCCTTGCGCTGCGGGCCGCGAAGACTGCCGGGCCGGTCAGGGCGACAGCACGGCTTGGCCGTATCATTGGAGGCTCGACAGCGGGTCGGCAGCGACGACCCCGATTCCACCGCGACAGACCCACGATGCTAGCTCTCGCCCATGGCCTCTCCTTCGACCAACTGTACCGGCGCGACGGGCTGGAGGCCGTCGATCGGGCATTCGTGGACGCGCTCGCCGGCGCCGACGGCGATCTGTCCGACCGGTTGCTTCGCGCGCGCGCGGCGCCCGATGCGTTGTCGGCCGCGGACGAATCGGCGCTGCTGATCGCGCTCGCCCCCCACGTCGACGACTTCATCGGCACCCTGTTCGGCATCGAACAGGAGGTCTCCGCGCTGGCCCGCCGCCACCACGAACTCGCTCCGTTGTTCGAGTGCAAGCGACAGTTCGTGCAGCGGCAAGCCGCCACCAAGGTCAAGCCCGAGGACCTGCTCGGGTTCGACGCCGATGCCGCGCGCACCCGGCTGGAGGGGTGGTTCGGCGCCGGGTTCTCCGAACTCGCCTTCGCCGAGCACGCGCTGGCCTGGCAGCGCGAGGACGCAACGGGGGAACGCGCCCAGCTCGCGCTGCGCTACGCGGCCTGGGCACTGACAAGCGCCGACGGGCGCCGCCGGCACGCTGCGGGCGTTCTGTTCAAGGCGCCGCATCGCACCGATCCGATGGCGCTCGTGCCGGTGCAGACCGACGAGTCGGCAGGATATGTCGCGCACCGCCTGCCGAACGACCGGCTGCGCCCTCGCGAGGGCTTTTCCCTCACCGATCCCGGCACCGACCTGGTCGGCGCGCTGGATCAGGCGCATTACTGCATCTGGTGTCATCACCAGGGCAAGGATTCCTGCTCGGGTGGCCTCGCCGAGAAACTGCGTGGCACCCCCGAGGAGATCGCCGCGATGCCCGCGGCCGCGCGCTTCCGCAAGTCGCCGTTCGGGGTGAAGCTCGCCGGCTGTCCGCTCGAGGAGCGGATCTCCGAGTTCCACGAGGTAAAGACGCAGGGCCACGCCATCGGCGCTCTGGCGATGATCGCCATCGACAATCCGATGCTCCCCGCCACCGGGCACCGGATCTGCAACGACTGCATGAAGTCGTGCATCTACCAGAAGACCGAACCGGTCGACATCCCTCAGGCCGAGACCCGCACGCTCAAGGACGTGCTCGAACTGCCCTGGGGCTTCGAGATCTACAGCCTGCTCACCCGCTGGAATCCGCTCGACCTGCGTCGTCCGCTGCCCAGGGCAGCCTCCGGCCGACGGGTACTGGTCGTCGGACTGGGGCCGGCGGGCTTCACCCTCGCCCATCACCTGCTCAACGACGGTCACACGGTGGTCGCGATCGACGGGCTGAAGATCGAACCGCTGCCCGCCGCGCTCTGCGGAGTCGATGCGAGCGGCGCGCGCGTCCCGTTCGCGCCGGTGCGCGACGTGGCCGACCTGTACGAGGCGCTCGACGAGCGCGCGATGGCCGGGTTTGGCGGCGTGGCCGAGTACGGCATCACGGTGCGCTGGAACAAGAACTTCCTGAAGCTGATCCGCCTCGTGCTCGAGCGCCGGTCGGCCTTCGCGATGTACGGCGGCGTGCGCTTCGGCGGCACGCTGGGGGTGGACGAGGCCTTTGCCGTCGGCTTCGACCACGTGGCGCTGGCCGCCGGCGCCGGACGTCCTACCGTGCTCGACATGCCCAACGGACTCGCGCGCGGGGTGCGTACCGCCTCCGACTTCCTGATGGGGCTGCAACTCACCGGGGCAGCCAAGCGCGACTCGATCGCCAACCTCCAGCTCCGGCTGCCGGTGGTGGTGATCGGTGGCGGCCTTACCGCGATCGATACCGCGACCGAGTCGCTCGCCTACTACCCGGTACAGGTCGAGAAGTTCCTGGCGCGCTACGAGCGGCTGTGCGGCGAGCACGGCGAGTCGGCTGTGCGCGGGGTATGGGATGCCGAGGAACAGTCGATTGCCGAGGAGTTCATCGCGCACGCGCGCGCCATTCGCGAAGAGCGCTCGCGCGCGGCGGTCGAAGGTCGTCCTCCCCGCCTGCTCGCGCTCATGCAGGCGTGGGGGGGCGTGACGCTGGCCTACCGCAAGCGGATGGTCGACTCGCCGTCCTACACGCTCAACCACGAGGAAGTGCACAAGGCGCTCGAGGAAGGCATCGTCTTCGCCGAGGGCCTGTCACCGCTGCGCATCGACGTCGACGCGCACCGCCACGCGACCTCGATCACTTTCGCCCGCCAGGCGTACGGCGAGGACGGCCAGTGGCGCGACGCCGGCGAGATCACCCTGCCCGCCCGCAGCGTGCTGATCGCCGCTGGCACCCAGCCCAACACGGTGCTCGCACGCGAGGACGCCACGCACTTCGAACTCGACGGCCGCTACTTCCGCGCCTGCGACGAACGCGGGCAGCCGGTCCGGCCCGAGCGGGCGATCTCCAAACCGCTCGAGGCGCGCGTGTTCCTGTCGCGCCGCGAGGACGGCCGCCTGGTGAGCTTCTTCGGCGACCTGCATCCGTCGTACTTCGGCAATGTGGTCAAGGCGATGGGGTCGGCTCGGCAGGGCTACCCGGCCGTGAGCCGGGTGCTGGCTGCGCGATCGCCGGCCAGCACGATGGACGACGCGTCCTTTCTCGCCGCGATCGACGACAGCCTTCGCGCGACGGTTCACGCGGTCCAGCGCCTGACGCCGAATATCGTCGAGGTGGTGGTACGTGCGCCACGGGCCGCGCAGCGGTTCCGGCCCGGACAGTTCTACCGCCTGCAGAACTTCGAGGCGAACGCGCCCGGCGTCGACGGAACCCGGCTTGCGATGGAAGGGCTCGCGATGACCGGCGCGTGGGTCGATCGCGAGCGCGGGCTGGTATCGACGATCGCCCTCGAGATGGGCGGCTCGTCCAGCCTGTGCCGGTCGCTGCGTCCGGGCGAGCCCGTGATCCTGATGGGCCCGACCGGCGAGCCCACCCACATTGCCGCAGGCGAGACCGTGCTGCTGGCCGGTGGCGGCCTGGGCAACGCGGTGCTGTTCTCGATCGGGCAGGCGCTGCGCGCGGCCGGATCCCGGGTCCTGTATTTCGCCGGCTACAAGAAGCGTATCGACCGCTACAAGATCGAGGAGATCGAAGCCGCGGCCGATGTCGTGGTCTGGTGCTGCGACGAGACGCCCGGATTCGAACCCTCGCGTCCGCAGGACCGGGCGGTGAGCGTGAACATCGTGGCCGCGATGCTCGCCTACGCCCGCGGCGAACTCGGGGAGGCCGGCATTCCGATGAGCGCGGTCGATCGCGTCATCGCGATCGGCTCGGACCGGATGATGGCGGCGGTCGCCTCGGCGCGCCACGGGGTGCTCGCCCCGCACCTGAAGCCCGGGCACGAGGCGATCGGATCGATCAACTCCCCGATGCAGTGCATGATGAAGGAGATCTGCGCGCAGTGCCTGCAGCCGCATCGCGATCCGGCCAGCGGCGCGGTCACCTGGGTGTTCTCCTGCTTCAACCAGGACCAGTCGCTCGACCGGGTCGACTTCCCCGCGCTGGGAGAGCGACTGCGCCAGAACTCGGTACAGGAGAAACTCACGGCGCAGTGGATCGCCCGCTGCAGCGAGCGGGCTGGCCTCGCCGGGGTCTGAGCGATCGAGGCAGACTGCCTCAGCCGCCAGCGGCGGCGAGCGTGTTGACGACGAGCATCGCGACGGTCATCGGTCCGACGCCGCCGGGCACCGGGGTGATCCAGCCGGCAACCGCTTCGGCCGAGGCATGGTCGACGTCGCCGACCAGGCGACCGTCGGCGGTGCGGTTGATGCCTACGTCCAGCACCACTGCACCCGGCTTGATCATGTCGCCGGTGACCAGCCCGGGGCGGCCGACCGCGACCACCAGCACATCCGCGCGCCGAGTCTCGGCCGCGAGGTCGACCGTCTTTGACGTGCACACGGTGACGGTCGCATCCCGACCCAGCAGCAGGAGTGCCATCGGCTTGCCGACCGTGTTGCTGCGGCCGACCACCACTGCGCGCGCACCGCGCAGGGGCGTGCCGATCGACTCGAGCATGCGCATCATTCCCGCCGGGGTGCACGGGGGAAAGCGGGTGTATCCGCCGAGCAGGTCCCCGCGGTTGGCCACGTGAAAGCCGTCGACGTCCTTGGCCGCGGACACCTCGGCGAGGATGGCCGACTCGTCGAGCGAGCCCGGAAGCGGTAGCTGCACCAGGATGCCGTGGATCCGGGCATCGGCGTTGAGTTCGCGCACCCGGGCGATCACCTCGTCCTGCGTCGCGGTGTGCGCGAACTCGTGGACCTCCGAGTGCACCCCAACGCGCCCACAGGCCTTCACCTTGTTGCCGATGTAGGCGCGCGAGGCCGGGTTGTCGCCCACGAGGATGACTGCCAGTCCGGGACGGATGCCGCGTGCCGCGAGCGCCTCGACCCGCCCCCTGCACTCGTCAAGCACTGCCTCGGCAAGCGCCTTGCCATCGATGCGTACGGCCGTCATCCCCGCCTCCTGCACGAAAAGCCGGCCACTCTAGGGCAATCGCGCGCAAGCAGCAACCGAGGAGCGCTCGCCCCACCCCCACGGTCGCCGGCGCGCAGGCCCGCCCCCGCGCAGATCCCCGGGTAGCCTCGGCACCGCGGCCTGCGCGGCGAAGTCCCGGCCCCGGCTCGGGTCGCCGCGCGCCGGGCAGACCGTGTCGCGGGAGACCGCAGGACGGCCACGCACCCGCGGGGCTTCGGCACGCGTCCGCCCCGGGAGGCGGACCTCGCCGTTCTCGACCTGCGTCGCCGGATCGCCTAGGGCCGGGGCGCAGCCGGCGCCGCCCGCCCGGCCTCGCGCCCCGGGCTGCGCCCGGTCGGCGGCGGCGTGATGACCCCGCGCCCGCCCTCCGCAGCCCTCGGCGCAGGCACCGGGGCGGCCCCACTCAGGACCTGGATGAACACCTCGTCGTAGCGGATCATGCCCAGTTCGGACCGT
>JBIPNU010000173.1:0-5711 GCA_044370615.1 Burkholderiales bacterium | reverse complement strand
TGCAGACGTGTCATGGGTGTTCGCCGTTCGCCAATCGTGAGGAGTCCGGACTGCGTGTCGCGCTCGATCCTCGGCGATCTTCGATGCACCCGCGAGCGGCCGAAGCATGCGCTGCGTGCGCCAATCAGGCGTGCCGATGCCCGCCGCCAGCGGCGCCGCGCGTGATCGGGGTGGCTGCCGGAGGCGACGGGCGAAGAACAGCGCGCGACCACGCTGGGGGAGGTATGCATCGGGAAGGACCGATACTTTCCGTATTGACAGGTCCTGCCTTGCTTCACAGAATCGATTCCCACCCGGTGCGATATACGACCGGGCCTCTCGGCGCGGTGGATACCCGAGTCCACCGCGGCCCCGTCATCGATTCAGCCGACTCAGGAGTTGCCCGATGCCGATGCCCCGAAACCGCACCCCGGGACGCGCGAACCCGCGCACTGCTGCTCCCGCGGGCGATCCCGCCGTGCAGGCCTCAGCCCCGCTCGTCGCCGAGACCACCGCGGCGCCGGTCGCGACGGCGCGCGATGCTGTCGAGAGGACGCAGCTCGACCTGGTGCAACTCAACCTCGCCTATCTGCACGTGGCGCGGGAACTGTCGCGCGCCGCGCGCGACATGGCGATCACTCGCCTCGGTCTCGACGCCGCGGCCTGCGCCGCGCTCGACCGCCTCTCGGTCGACGACCTCCAGGCGCTCGCGCACTGCCAGGGACTGCTGTTCACCCTTCGCATCGACGCGGCCGATCTCGTCGAGACCGCACGGCTTGCGCGCGCCGATCGCACGGCGTTCGAGGCCCGCCTGCTGCTGTCCCGCCCCCGCCCGTGAGCATCCGGCTGCGCATCGATCGAGGCCCGGTCGCCGGGTTCGGCGACCGGCTCGCGCTGGCCGAGCGCCTGATTCGAGCCGGTGCCCGGGCGGCCGTTGTGCGCGAGGCGCTCGAGGCCCGAGGCACCCTTCGGTTGCTGGTCACCCGGCTGCATCGGGCCCACCGCCGACCCGACCGGCCTCGTGGCCCGCTGCCCAGCGACCTCGCCGAGCTGCTGGCCACGCGCGCGATGCGGCTCGAGGCGTCGGCGTTTCTGGCCCAGTGGGACCGCCTTCGCGCCGCCGGTCGCGATTGCGCGCTGGCGCTGGCCGAGGCCTGGGAGGCCACGCGCGCGCTCTTCGAGCCGCGACCTCACGCGCGTCGGTTCACGATCGATCACGCATGGGTGCTCGCGCGTGGCCGCAGCCAGCTCGCGCCCCGGCGCTGTGCCCGGTGCGTGGCGCTGTGGTACGAGTGTCGCGGCCGGTCTGCCGATCGCCCGCGGTCCGAGGCCGCGATGGACGCTGGCGGCGCCATCCTCCCGCAGGCACCGCCGCGCCCGGCCGCGTGTCCGACGCGGCACGCGATCGCCGACCCTCGCTGTCCGCACTGCCACCCGTCGATTGCGCCGTCGCGGGCGGCGCGATCGCGCGCCGCGCGGATACCCTCCTCGGCGCGAAGCGCACGCACGGCGGCGTCGCGGCCTTCGGACGAGCTGGCGGCCCTGGCAGACCGGTTCAAGCTTGCCGAGGCCCTGATCCTCGCAGGCGCGCGACTGCCGGTCGTGTCCCACCTCACGACACTGCGCGGCGCCGGAATCCTGCGCCAGCTCTACGTCGAAGTGGCGGGCGAGCGGCCTCGGCAGGGCGCGCTCCCGCAACTGGGCGCGCACGTGCTCGCGACAAGCCGCCTGCGGCTGGAGGCGAGCGTGCTGGTGGTCACCGCCAGCCGACTGCTCGAGGCCGGCTCGCCGGCCCCTCAGGCGCTGCTGGGCGCCTGGCACATCTACCGAGCACTGTTCGGCGAGGTGGCCAGTTTCGACATCAATGCGGCGTCGCTGGTCGTTCGCGCGCGTCGCCACCCGGATTTCCATCTGGTGACCTGTCCGCGCTGCCGCACCGACCAGATCGAATTGCGTACCGATCTGCGGCACCGGCGCTGCCCGGTCTGCCGCAGCCTGCAGATCGCGAATCGTCGTGCGTCATCGCCAGAGCCCCTGCCGCCGCGCGATTCGTTCCCGCGGCACATCGGGAGGGCCTGACCGTGCAGCCGGTGCGGATTCACGCCCAGCCGCTGCGTGAGCGGCTGGCGCGCCAGGTGCCCCGTCTGGGCGAAATCGCGGCCACGGGAGACTGGTCGCTTCCGGCTTTCCGCCGCACCGTGGCCCCCTTGCTGATCGCCGCGCTGGGCCGTGTCGATGGCCTGCCCTCGCCCGTTCAGCAGGCTGCCGGCAGCGGGGCCGATTGGCTGCTCGCGCAGGCGCTGCAGGCGTTGCGCACGGACGCGCGGTCCCCCGTCGGGGAGCCTGTCGATACCGAGCATCGGCAGCGGCTCGCACTCGCGGCCGCGCTGGTCGAGGGCTGCACACGGATTCACGCGCGCTGGGAAGCCCGCAGCATCGATGGCCGCGGGCTTGACACGGGCCTCGAGCCGCTGGCGTTTCGCATCTCGCGCGAGGGACTCGATGCCTACTGTGCGGTGCCGGTTCCCGCGCCGCGAGCGGCGTCGGGCGACCGAGCCGTTGCCGTGCTTCTCCACCTGCTGCGTGACCTCCCGGCCAGCGCGCTGGACCCGCTGCTGGGCGAGCGGGGGGAAGCGCTGCCGACACTGGTCGCGCGCCTGCGTGCGGCGCAGGGCGAGCTCCCCGATCCGCCGAGTCCCGAGGCGAACGCGATGGCCGACCTGGTGCGCGAGGGTGTCTGGCGAGTCAACCGGCGCAAGGGGCGGCTGTGGTGGATCGGCCGACGCCTGCATCTCGCATGGCGGACAGGCGCGCGCGAACTCGCCGCGCGCTGCGGGGTTCCCGGAGCGTTACCTCTGTCTCCCGACGCCCTGCTCGAGCGACTGCACGACCTCGGACTGGTCCGCGCGCCGATCCGACCGCTCGCGACGCCATGGACAGCGGACCTCGATGCGGTCGAACTGGTGGATCCGACGCACTGGCTCGCGCTGGCCGCGTGCGTCGAGGCGCGATCAGTGCCTCCTCCGCTGCGAGCAGCCCCTGCGGCCTGAGCCGCCGATGGGACTGCGAGCCTGTCGTGCCGGCCAGGCGGTGGCCTGGTTCCTTGCCGTGGCGACCGTCGTGCTGCCGGCCACCTCCGCGCCTGCCGCGTGGGCGGTGGGCATGGTGGCCGCAGGCCTGATGATGGTGCGCATCGCCGCCCTGGCTACACATCCGGGCGGCGGGGGGGGCGGCGGCCAGCCGGTCGTCGTCGCGATCCGCGAGGCACGCGTGCGCCCTGCGCTGCAGTGGCTGGGGAAAGGCATCGAGTGGACGCCGCAGCGCGCGGCGGTCGCCGCGAGTGGCGCGGGCGGATTGGCCGCGGTCGGCGACTGCGAAGGGCGGCTGGCTCGCGCCCGCGCCATCCGCGTCCCCGTGCCGGTGCTGGCCTCGCACCTGCTGGTATTCGGGCAGACGGGCTCGGGCAAGACCCGGTTGGCCGCCCTGCTCGCCGCGAGCTTCATCGCCCGGCATCCGGACGGCGCGCTGATCCTGTTCGATCCCAAGGGCGATGCCGACCTGCGCGCGGTGCTGCGTGCCGCCTGCGCCGACAGCGGGCGTGCGCAGGCGTTCATCGAACTCGACCTGCGCCGCCCCGGCGACTCGGTGCGATTCGATCCGATGCGCAACCACGTGCGTACCACGTCCCTCGCGTCCCGGCTGAGCGCCCTGATGCCCGAGGCGCACGGCGGATCCCCGTTCGCGGCGTTCGCCTGGCGGCAACTGCTGGTGCTGGCCGACGCGCTGGTCTACACCGGGGAACGACCCACGATCGCCTCGTTGCGCGCAGCCGTCGAGGGCGATGGTCGCGCGCTGCTGGCCCGCGCGCTGAGGACCTGGTCCGGCCTGAATGACGGGTGTGCCGCACCGGCCGGCGTGCGAACCGCCGACGAGCGGGCTATCGCAAGGTACCGGGCGACGGTGGACCAGCACCCGGCCAGCGCGGAACCGGTGATCGACGCGCTGATCGAACGGGTCTCCCATGACCGTACCCATCGCGCGAAGATGATCCAGTCGCTGCTGCCGCTGCTGGCGGCGCTCACCGCGGGCGAGCTTCGCGCGCTGCTCTCGCCGGACGCCGGTTCGGCGGATACGCGCCCGGTGTTCGACAGCCGCAAGGTGATCGAGCAGGCGCGGGTGCTCTATCTCGGCCTTGACGTCCTGAGCGATCCGGCAGCCGGCGCCGCACTCGGGTCGCTGGTGCTCGCCGACCTTGCCCAGGTTGCGGGCGCGCGCACGCGAACCGGGGGCTCACCGGTGATGATCATGGTCGACGAGGCGGCGGAACTGGCGGGCGAGCCGCTGCTGCAGCTGCTCAACAAGTCGCGTGGTGCCGGCTTCCTGCTCGCGCTCATGGCCCAGACCGTGCACGATTTCGAGGCCCGGTTGGGCAGCGCGCCGATGGCGGCCGCGCTGCTGGGCAACCCCGGCAACGTGATTGCGCTGCGAACCGCGGATCCGGGCACCCAGCACTTCTTTGCCGATGCCCTTCCGCCGATCGAGCGCGACGAACGGGCGCAGAGTCGGTCGATCGCGATCCGCGGCGATGCCCGGCATCCCGGCAGCGCGACCACGGCAAGCTGGCAGGCGCGGCGCGCGCCTGCGCCCTGGGTAGCCCCGGGCGCGCTGTCGCAGCTGCCCGACCTGCACTACTTCGCGCGCATGTCCGATGGGCGGGTCTGGCGCGGCGCCCTGCCGCGGCTCGTCGCGGCGCGGTGATGCTGAGCGCCGCGCGCGCGATCGCCGTGGGAGTTCTGGCCGCGCTCGCGACGCTGATCTGGGGCAGCGCTTCGGTCGATGCGCGCGCCACCGAGGAGAGCATGCGTGCCTGGCGCGAGTCCACCGTCCGCTGGCTCGGACCGGACCGCGCCTGGCAGGCCGATGCCACGGCGCACCGGCTCGGGACCCGGGCCGGGCGCCTGCTGGCGGCCGCGGGCCTGCGGGTGAGCGCGATCGGCGACCCGATGCGCGCGCGCGCGGGACTGGCCGTGACCCGCGCGGCGTCGCTACCCCTGTGGTTGCCGCTCCTCGCGCCCCTGTGGCTGGCCGCGCTGGTCGACGGGTGGCTGGCGCGGCGTGCCGACGCGTCGGACCACGCGATCCGGCCCGAGCGTGCAAGGGCCGCGATCCAGGCGCTGGGCGGATTGCTCGTGCTCGCGCCGGTCATGCTCGCCTGGCCGGCGCCGATGCCGGCGCTGGTCGTCCCGGGGTACGGCCTGCTCGCGGCGGGCCTCCTGCGGGCCTGGGTCCGGCACCGCGCAGGCGCACTGCCCTGACGTGCGGTGCTGACGTGCTGCCCAGACGTGCTGCCCAGACGTGCCGTCCTGGCGTGCCGTCCCGACGCGCCGCCCTGACTTGCCGCCTCGACATACTGTCGGGACGGATGACGCTGACGTGTCGCCCTGACGTGTCGCCCTGGCGTATCGTCAGGACTACTTCCCGCACGTACTGCCCCGGAGTACGTGCCTCGCACCCTTGCGCGCGGGTCTCGACGTCGCTCGTCGTCCATGCCGGACAGGATCGCGCGGCCGGCTCCGACCACGTCGAGCGGGGCAGCGGCGTGGTCCGCTGAGTGCGTGCGGCAGCCTCAGGCCCGCGCGGCCAGCGCCTCCGAGCGCTCCAGCCAGTCGGCCTCGGCGGCCTCGAGCGCCGCGCATACCTGCGCGTGACGGGCGGTGTGACGCTCCAGTTCC
>JBIPNU010000172.1:0-5721 GCA_044370615.1 Burkholderiales bacterium | reverse complement strand
GCGGGCGAGGCCGAGGGCCGGGTGGCGCTCGAGGAAGACCTCCGCGTCGCGCGCGAGGCGCTCGCGCGTATCGAAGCGCGGCTCGAGCGCGAGCGCGCGCGGTGAACGCGTCGGTCTGGCGACCCGACCCCGGCCCGGGAGTTGCTGCGGGCGAGCGGGTCGTCGTCACCGGGGCCGCAAGCCAGATCGGCTGGTTCCTGTTGCCGCGCCTGGCCGAAGCCGGCCTCGAGCCGGTCGCGGTCTCTCGCCGCGACGCAGCCGCGGCGAGCGCTCGGTTCGGCGCGCGCTGGCCCGGTCATGGCCAGGTGCAGTGGCGGCGCGCCGACGTGAACCAGCCGGGTGCCGAGTGGGCGGCCGGTTGCACCCGGTGGATCCACCTCGGTCCGCTCGGGCTTGCCGGCGACCGGGTTGCCGAGGCGGCAGCCGCGGGCGTGCGTCAGGCGATCGCGTTCGGCTCGACCAGTCGCTATACCAAGGCCAGGTCGCCGGCGGCGCGCGAGCAGCGTATCGTCGCCAGCCTTGTGGCCGGCGAGGAATCGCTCGCCGGGCAGTGCGTGGCCGCGGGCATCGACTGGACGCTGTTTCGACCGACGCTGATCCACGGGGTCGGTCTGGATCGCAACGTGATGGTGATCGCCAGCGCGATTCGCCGCTTCGGCGTGTTTCCGCTGGTGGGTGGCGGGCGTGGATTGCGCCAGCCGGTGCATGCCGACGATCTCGCCTCCGCCTGCCTCGCGGCACTCGGCCATCCGGCCGCGGCCGGCAAGGCCTACGACGTCTCGGGTGGCGAGGTGCTTGCCTACCGGACGATGGTCGAGCGGGTGTTCGAGGCGCTCGACCGGCGCGCGCGGTTCGTGCCGGTGCCGGTGGCGGTGGTCGGCCTTGCGCTGCGGGCGCTGTCGATGCTGCCGCGCTACCGCGACTTCAATCCCGAGATGGCCCGGCGGATGGCTGCCGACATGACGTTCGCCCACGACGCCGCGACCGGCGACTTCGGCTACCGCCCGCGCGGGTTCGCCGCCTGCGTGCACGCCCCGCGCTGATCGGGGCTCGGCAAGCACGCGTTCCGGGGGGGGCGGTGCTGGCCGCCGCGCCGCGTCCGCGGGGCCTGGATGCGGTTCCAGCCCATCCGGCCGAGCAGTCCAGCCACCCGACCGGAAGGGCGGGGCCCGGTCGCCACGCAGGCGACGCCCGGGCGGAGGGCCCGGGGGCGCTCGCCGGTGCCGGCGTGCGTACCGGTTGCGGCGGGTGCCGCGAGGCTGCGGCGCATCCGGTCAGGTTGCGCGTGCGCGGCCGCGCAGGGCCCGTCGCGGTCCGACTTGGGCTATCGTGGGTGCGGAGCGTGCCGGCGGATGACCGGCACCGGCTCTTGCGCAGCCGCGGTCGTGGCGGCGCGCAGCCCGGGGGAGTTCGCATGGCATCGATGTTCGGATCCGACGCCTACGCGCCGGCGGAGATCTCCGAGCGCATCGAGACGATGGGCGTGGCGAAGGCGCGCCTGCCGCTGCTGGCGATGGCGGTGCTGGGCGTGCTCGCCGGGGCGTTCATCGGGCTCGGCGCGCTGAGCTCGGTGCTCGTGCTGTCCGATGCCAGCCTCGGCTTCGCGGTCTCGCGCGTGCTGGCCGGGCTGGTGTTCTCGCTCGGCCTGCTGCTCGTGGTGGTGGCTGGCGCGGAACTGTTCACCGGCAACAACCTGCTCGCGATGGCCTGGGCCGACGGGCGGATCGGTACCGGCGAACTGCTGCGCAACTGGACGGTGGTGTGCGCGGCGAACGCGGTGGGCGCCGTCGGGCTCGCCGGGATGGTCTACCTGTCCGGACACGCGTCGGCCAACGGCGGCGCGATCGCGCAGACCTACCTGAGCATCGGGGAGGCCAAGTGCGCGATGCCGCTGTGGGAGGCCTTCTGGCGGGCGATCCTGTGCAACGTGCTGGTCTGCCTCGCGGTGTGGATGGCCGCGGCCGGGCGCTCGGTGACCGACAAGGCGGTGGCGATCGTGCCGCCGGTCACCGCATTCGTGGCTGCCGGCTTCGAGCACAGCATCGCCAATCTGTACCTGGTGCCGATGGCCCTGCTGCTCGAGGCGGGCGGGGCGGGCGCGGCGCCCGCGCTTGGCGGCGACGCGTTCCAGCGGCAACTGGTCGTCGTGATTGCCGGCAACCTCGTCGGCGGCAGCGTGCTGGTGGCGCTCGTCTACCACCTCGTCTACCGCCGCGGGCGGCCGGCGTGATCCGCGGACTGGTCACGCTGCTCGTCTTCCAGGGCCTGGGCGAGGTCATCGCGCGGGTGCTGTCGCTGCCGGTACCCGGCCCGGTGGTCGGGCTGTGCCTGCTGCTGGCCGCCCTGCACCTGCGCGGCCGCGTCGACCCGGACCTCGATCTCGTCGCCTCCGGCTTCTGCACCCATCTCGGGCTGCTGTTCGTGCCCGCGGCCGTGGGCGTGGTGATGTTCCTGCCGGAACTGCGCGAGCACGGGCTCATCGTCGGCGCCATTCTCGCGATCAGCGTCGTGCTGGCCATGGCCGCCGCGGCGCTGGTGCTGCGCGCGGTTCGCAGTCCTCGATCGTGAGCGAGCCGGCCCTCGCCGCGATCGGCGCACCGCTGGCGGAGCTGCGCGAGATCTGGGTCTACCTGACCGGCACCCCCCTGCTGTCGCTGGTGCTCACGCTGCTCGCCTACCAGATCGGCCTGTCCGCGTACGAGCGCTGCGGCCGTTCGCCGCTCGCCAATCCGGTGGCCATCGCCATCGCGCTGCTGCTGCTGGCGCTGTGGGGTCTCGATCTCTCGTATGCGGCCTATTTCGAGGGCGCGCAGTTCATTCATTTCCTGCTCGGCACTGCGACCGTGGCGCTCGCGGTGCCGATCTACCGCGGCTGGGCGCTGCTGCGGATCAACGCGATGCCCGCGCTGCTCGCGCTCGCCTGCGGCGGGGCGGTGTCGATCGCGAGCGGCGTCGGGTTCGCCACGCTCGCCGGGTTGCCCCCGGAGCTGGTCGCACCCTTCTACGCGAAGTCGGTGACCGCGCCGATCGCGATGGGGGTGGCGGAGACGATCGGAGCCTCGCCGACGCTCACCGCGGTCTACGCGGTGTGCACCGGCATTCTCGGCGCGATCCTCGCGCGCTATGTGCTCGATGCGCTGCGCGTCGTGCCCTGGTGGCAGCGCGGGCTGGCCGTGGGCGTGGCCGCGCACGGGATCGGCACGTCGCGGGCCTTCTCGGTCAGTCCCGAAGCCGGCGCCTTCGCCAGCCTGGGGATGGGACTGCACGGCATCGCCGGGGCGCTGGTGATTCCCTGGCTGGTGTAGCCTGCGTCCAAAGCCGGCCGCGACGCGCGAGGCTGGGCATGCGGCGGTGGTCGATCGAGGAAACTGCGATGGAACGGTCCTGGAAGGCATCCGGCCACCGGGGAGGCTGGCGCAGGCTGAGCGTGCTGGTCTTCGCGCTGGCGGCGGGCTGCGCGCTCGAGCCCGCCGGAACGAACGGTGGGTCGATCGCGCGCGCGATGGAGCCCGCGCGCCTGGATGGCGCATGGAGACTGCGCGAGTCGGGCGGGGTCGCCGTCCCCGGCACCCGCGCCGAACTGGTGTTCACGTCGGCCCGCGGGGAACTCCACGGATCGGATGGCTGCAACCGGCTGGTGGGCCGCTACACGCTGGAGGCCGGCCGGCTCACCACCAGGACCGCCTCCACGCGCATGGCCTGCCTGTCCGAGCCCGAGGCCTCGACCAGCCGCACGCTCGGCCTGCTGCTCGGTGGCGGCGCCGAGGCGCTGGAGGTCGGACTGCCCGATGGCGGGCGCGGCCTGCTGCTGCGCGCCGGCGGCGAACAGGCGCTGTTCGAGCGTCGGCCGCAGCGCTGACCCGGTTCCCGCCGACCGCCGTGCCGCCTGCGCCGATGTGGTTCGAGGCCGAGCCGCCGGCGCGCGCGGTGCCGCGCGTCGGCCGTCGGCGCGCGGTTGCGCTGGGTGCCGTGGCGGTGCTCGTCGGGTGCGCCCATCCGGAGCCGCCGACGACGCCGTCCACCGTTCACGGCGTGGTGACATTCGCCACCGTGTCGCTGCCGGCAGGCGCCCAGCTGGAGGTGACGCTCGAGGATACTGCCCGAGCCGATGCCCCGTCGGTCCGCATCGCGGCCTGGCGCACGCTCGATCCGCAGCCCGGGGTCCGGTACACGCTCGAGTACGATCCGGCCCGGGTGCCACCGCACGCGCGACTGGCGGTGCGCGCCCGCATCACCGATGGCACGCGCCTGCTGCACACCAGCGACCGGCATCATTCGGTGCCGCGAGGCGAGCGGGTGACGCGGGTCGATCTCGCGCTGCGCGCGATTGCCCGCTGATCGTCGCGCACGCTGGCCCGCGACCGCGACCGCAAGGCGCTCAGCGCTCGGGTGGAGTGGCCTGCGCGTCGCCCTCCAGTTCGCGCGGGCGCATCGCGCGAAAGGCGACCAGCGCGGCGACCATCAGCACCCCGATCGAGCCGAAGGCGATCGTCCAGCCGAAGGGCGACATGCCGCCGGCCGCGTCGAGCAGCAGCCCGACCATCAACGGTCCGAGGAACCCTCCGCCGTAGCCCAGCGACGAATGTACCGCGAGGGTCGCCCCGCGCCGGGAAGGATCCGCGGTACCGGCGGCTCCCGCCGTGAGCGAGGACGAGTCGAGCCAGGTCACCATGCCCCAGAGCAGCAGCAGGCCGGTGGCGACTGCATACGAGCCGGTGCCGAGGTAGCCGATCAGCGAGGCGAGCAGGGCCGACCCGAGCATCGCGAAGGTGATCAGGCGCCGGCGACCGATCCGGATCGAGGCCTCGTTACCCATCACCGACAGCAGGGTCAGCACCACCGGGGGCGACAGCACGGCGTTACCGCTGCCGGTGGTGGCGGCCACGTAGCCGAGAAACGCCACGCCCCAGCCGCGCAGCGCATTCATCTCCAGCGTGTGCACCGCGTAGGCGACGCCGTAGGCCATCGCCGACCGATTGGCGAGCACCGGGCGGAAATCGAACAGGCCGGGTCCGGATGCGCGCGGGGCGGGGCGCTCTGCGCGCCGCGCCGCAGGCACCATCAGCATGACGATCACCCAGGCTGCCGCGGCAGACCCAGCCGCCAGTGCAAAGGCGAGTCGCCAACCGGCCAGCCCGTCGAGCAGCGCCGCGACCGTGTAGGACGCGGCACCGGAGACGCCGATCGAGGCGACATGGCCGGTGACGGCGCGCGACATCTGTCGGGGATGTACCCGGTCGGCCAGCAGCTTGAGCCCGGTCATGTAGGTCCCGGCCCAGCCGATGCCCGCCAGCGCGCGCAGCAGCAGCGCCGACCAGAAGCCGTCGGCCAGCCCCGCGAAGAGTCCGTGCGCGAGCACGGTACAACCGACGCCGAACAGGTAGACCCGCTTCGGATCGATGCGATCGGTGAGCGTGACCAGTACCGGGACCGCCAGCATGTAGGCCCCGTAGAACGACGCGGTGATCCAGCCGGCCTCGGTGTTGGACAGCGACCAGCGTGCCATCATGTCGGGAAGCAGCGCCGGCCAGAAGAACGCGCCGATCTGCACGCACACCTGCGCGGCGCACACCAGCACGACCAGCGCGCTGGGCGAGAGGGCGGCGCCCGGCGGTCGGGGCACGGCGATCAGCCTGCCCGGCCCGGCCAGCCCGGCCCGGGGAGAGCGAGGCGGCACGGATCGACGCCGATCGGCGCCGGTAATCGCGCTTGCCGGGCCGT
>JBIPNU010000170.1:0-5736 GCA_044370615.1 Burkholderiales bacterium | reverse complement strand
GATGGCGCGCGTGACGGCGTCGGACTTCGTGATGGATCTCGGGTCCGGCGATGGCCGGCTGGTGATCGAGGCGGTGAAGCGCCATGGCGCGCGCGGCCAGGGCATCGACATCGATCCCGACCTGGTGCGCAAGGCCGAGGAGAACGCCCGGCGCGAGGGGGTGGGCGAGCGCGCGCGGTTCGTGCTGGGCAACCTGTTCGAGGCCGATCTCGGTGCGGCCAGCGTGGTGACGCTCTATCTGCTGCCCGACCTGAACCTGAAGCTGCGTCCCAAGCTGCTCGCCGAGCTGCGTCCGGGCTCGCGGGTGGTGTCGCACGACTACGGGTTCGGCGAGTGGCGGCCCGACGAGCAGGCCAGCTTCGAGGTGCCGGAAAAGAAGGCCGTCACCGGCATCCCCAGCGCGACCGTGATGCTGTGGGTGGTGCCGGCCCGCGTGGCCGGACGCTGGCAGCTGTCGGCGCCGGCCGCGAGCGGGCTCGACGGGGCCGAACTGGAGCTGCGGCAATCCTTCCAGCGGGTGTCCGGCCAGATGAGGGCCGCGCGGGGCGCGGGCGGCGAGTTCGACGGCGGGTCGCTGCGGGGGGCCACCCTGCGGTTGCCGCTGGCGGCCGAGTTCCCGGGGCGCAGCGGCCGCCCGGTGCTGGTCGGCCGGGTCGAGGGCGATCGCATCGAGGGCACCCTCGAGGCCGGTCCGATGTCGTCCGTGATCGGGCGCGTCGTCGCCCGCCGCGTGGGATGAGCGGAAAATGACGCATTCATCGGAGCACCTGCGCATGACCTCGAAGCGGGCTCGCCTCGCAGCCGCACGCCGCGAACCGGCACCCGCCGCTGATCCCGATCCGCGCCGACGCGCGCTGCTGGGCGCGGTCTCGGCGGTGGCGACCGGCGCCCTGCTGCCGCGCGACGCGGGGGCGCAGTTCGGCGCGGGCGACGTCGTCTACGTGCCGACGCCCCAGGTCGTGGTCAACCGCATGCTGGCGATGGCGAGGGTCGGGCCGGCCGATTTCGTGATGGATCTCGGCTCCGGCGATGGCCGCCAGCTGATCACCGCGGTCGCGAAGTTCGGCGCGCGCGGCGGGATGGGGTTCGATCTCGACGAGGACCTGCTGAAGACGGCGATGGCGAACGCTCGCCGGGAGGGTGTCGCCGACCGGGTGCGCTTCATGCACGGCAACCTGTTCGATGCCGATCTCGCCCAGGCGAGCGTGGTCACGCTGTACCTGCTGCCCGAACTCAACCTCAAGCTGCGCCCCAAGCTGTTCGCGGAACTGCGCCCCGGTGCGCGCGTGGTCTCGCACGACTACGCGATGGGCAACTGGCGCGCCGAGGAATCGGTGACGATCCAGGTGCCCGAGAAGCAGGTCGGCACCCCTGGCGTGAGCTACGTGTACCTCTGGATCATGCCCGCCAACCTGTCCGGACGCTGGCAGTGGTCGCTGCCGGACGGGCGGCAGGCCGAGGGCGAGATCCGCCAGTCGCTGCAGGTGGTCGACCTGCGGCTCGCGCTGCCGGGCGCTCGCGCGGCCGAGGTGTCGCTCGCGACCCTGCGCGGCGAGGAACTGCGCGCCACGGTACAGGTCGAGGATGCGAACGGGCGGCGGATCCGCCACGATTTCCTCGGCCGGCTGCGCGGCGACACGCTCCAGGGCACCGTCCGCGTGCACGACCGCGGCGAGCGCACGCTGCCGTGGAAGGCGGTGCGGACCGGTGGACGCGCCGCCACGCTCGATCCGCAGGGCGAATCATGACCTCGGCGATCCGCACGCGAGTGAGCGACGGACGGCGCCGCAGGGCGCTGGGCGCGCTGCTGTCGACTGCCCTCGTCCCGGTGGCCCGCGCCGACGAGAAACCGTTCTCGCCGTTCGTCACCACACCGCAGATCACGGTGCTGCGGATGCTGGAACTCGCGCGCACCTCCGCCGCCGACCATGTCATCGACCTCGGCTCGGGCGATGGCCGGATCCCGATCGTGGCCGCCAGCCGCTTCGGCGCGACCGGCCACGGCGTCGATCTCGACGCGCGACTGGTCGAACTGTCGCGGGCGAACGCGCAGGCGGCTGGTGTCGCGCAGCGCGTGACCTTCGCCCGCCAGGACGTGTTCGCCACCGACGTGAGCAAGGCCACCGTGGTCACGCTCTACCTGCTGCCGCCGATCGTGCAGGCGCTGCGCCCGCGCCTGCTCGCCCAGCTGCGACCAGGCAGCCGCATCGTCAGCCACGATTTCCCGTTCGAGGGCTGGGCCGCGGACGAGCAGGTCAGCTTCTTCGCCCCCGAGAAGAACGACGGGCGCGGCGGTGACAGCACGGTCTACCTCTATGTGGTGCCGGCGCAGGTGCATGGGCGCTGGGCGCTGGTCTTCCCGGGGACGGCGGCGGCCTCGAGCCTGCAGCTGCGCATCCTCCAGCAGGCGCAGCTGATCGAGGCTGACGTCGAGGTCGACGGCCGGGTGTTCGAGGCCCGCGACGGGCGACTGCGCGGCGAGCGGGTCGGGTTCGCCGCGACCCTGCCCGAGCGGCCGGGCGGACCGCCGGTGCGGCTGTGGCGTTTCGAAGGGCGGGCCGACGGCGAGTCGATGGTCGGGCTTGCCCGCGACGATGCCGGGCGCGAGCTGCGCTGGCAGGCGCGCCGCGTGGCCGCGCGTTGATCGTGGTCGGCGCGACTGACTTTCCGGCCGGTTCCGGGCACACTTCGCGTCCTGACCGGGCCTTGCTGCCCGAGGGGGCCCGGCCGCCGGGCGGTGCCCCGTTCTCCCGCATGCCATGATCCCGTCCCCGCCCGCCCCCCACCCTGGCCGCCGCCGATGGCTCGCGGCGATCGGGGCAGTCGGTCTATGGCCCGGCGTGCGACCTGCCGTCGCCCAGGAGCGATTCTCGCTCTACGTGCCCAGCCCGCAGAGCGTCGCCGAGGCCATGGCCAAGATCGCCGGGGTCACGAAGAACGACGTGGTGGTCGACCTCGGCTCGGGCGACGGCCGGATCGTCACGACCGCGGCCCGCCTGCACGGGGCGCGCGGCTTCGGCGTGGACATCAACCAGGAACTGGTCGATCTCGCCAACAGCCTCGCGCGCCGCGCCGGCGTCGGCGACCGGGTGTCGTTCTACCACCAGAACGTGTTCGACACCGACCTGCGCGGCGTCACGGTGGTCAACCTGTACCTGTTCCCGGAACTCATGCGCCTGCTGCGGCCCAAGCTGCTGGCGGAGCTGCGGCCGGGCGCGCGCATCGTGAGCCACGACTTCACGATGGGCACCTGGGAGCCCGACGAGCAGGTCACCTTCTTCGCGCCCGACAAGTTCGGCGGCGCTGGCGCCGACGCGCGCATCCTGATGTGGGTGGTGCCAGCGCAGGTCGCCGGCTTCTGGAACTGGCAGGTGCCGGTCGCGGGCCAGCCGGTCGGCTACGCGGCGGTGCTCGAGCAGCGCTTCCAGGTCGTCGACGGCTCCGTGCGGGTGGGCAACCGGCGCGGAAACTTCGGCGAGATGCGCCTTCGCGGCGACCAGCTGTCCTTCGGGCTGCGCATGACGCTCGATCCCGGCGTGCTGGTGGCGCACCAGTTCCGCGGCACGGTACGCGGCGACATCATCGAAGGCACCGTGCGCGTGACCCCGGACGGCGGCAAGTCGGCGGACCTGCCCTGGCGGGCGCAGCGCGCGGCGACCAGCGCGTATTTCAATCCGACCGGGGTCGCGGTCAAGTAGCCGCCCGCCGCCACGGCGGGCGCCCGACAGGAGAATCACCGATGAACCGACGCGACTGGATGCGTGCAGCGGCGCTGCTGGCGATGGCCGGCAGCGCGCGGGCACAGGAGCAGTGGTCCTTCCCGGCGGGCAGCAGCCCGCAGCTGGTCGACCGGATGGTGCGACTCGCCCAGTTGCGCGACGGGGACGTCGTGGTCGACCTCGGATCCTTCGACGGACGCATCGTGCTCGCCGCGGTCCGCAGCCACCCGAAGGTGCGCGGCTGGGGCGTCGACATCGAGGAGGATCTGGTCCGCCAGGCCAACGAGACCGCGCGCGCCGAAGGTCTTGCCGCGCGCGCCCAGTTCTTCCACCGCAACGCGTTCGATGTCGATCTGCGCGAGGTGAGCGTCATCAACATGTGGCTGTTCCGCAGCCTCACCCAGCTGCTGCGCCCGAAGATCCTCGCCGAAGCCCGGCCCGGCACGCGGGTGATCGTCAACGGCGCGCTGATCGACAATCGCAACATGATGGGTGCCTGGCAGCCGGACATGGTCGATCGCGGAGCGAGCGGCAGCGAGCCCCCGATCCTGTTCTGGATCGTCCCGGCGCGTGTCGAGGGTGCGTGGAACTGGGAGCTGTCCGCCGGCGGAGCGAAGCACGGCTACGAACTGCTGGTGCACCAGCAGTTCCAGCGCTTCGAGGGTTTCGTGCGCGCCGGCGTGCGGCGCGAGAACCTCGAGGAGCCTTCGCTGCGAGGCGACCAGATCAGCTTCGGCTTCACGCTCACGCTGCCGGGCCTGGGCGCGACCCGCCACCAGTTCCGCGGCCGTGTCGACGGCGATCACGTGCGCGGCACCGCCGTGCTCGCGCCGGCGGACAGCAAGCCGCTCGAGGTGGCCTGGCAGGCCCAGCGCGGCGACGCGGCGCGCTGGTTCCGTCCGACCGGCACGAACATCAAGTAGATCGCGCGCGCGCGAGTCCCCTGTTCCGTCCCCCTCCGGAGATCGTCGACGATGACCCCGATACCCTTCGCCCGCGCCGTTGCCGGGCTGGCCGGCCTCGCCGCGCTGCTGCTCGCGCCGCTGGCCTCGGCACAGGAGCGCTTCTCGCTGTTCGTGCCCAGTGCGCAGCCCACGGTCGAGCGGCTGGTCAAGCTCGCCCGCATCCAGGACTCCGACGTGGTCGTCGATCTCGGCTCGGGCGATGGGCGCATCGTGCTCACCGCCGCGCGGAACAACCCGAAGATCCGCGGCTGGGGCGTGGACATCAACGAGACTCTGGTGCGCCAGTCGAACGAGGAGGCGAAGCGCCAGGGCGTCGCCGACCGCGTCACGTTTTATCATCGCAACGTGTTCGACGCCGACCTGCGCGAGGTGACGGTGATCAACATGTGGCTGTTCCCGGAGCTGATGCGACTGCTGCGGCCGAAGATCATGGCCGAGGCCCGTCCGGGAACCCGCGTGCTCACCCACCTGTTCGACATGGGCGCCTGGCCGGCGGACGAGTGGGACAAGGAAGGCGGCTCGGCCGTCGGCCTGTGGATCGTTCCCGCGCGCGTCGAAGGCTACTGGAACTGGCAGCTCGCGCTGCCGGGGCAGTCGGCGAGCTACGACGCGATCCTGGAGCAGCGCTTCCAGATGGCCGAGGGCGTGGTGCGGGCCGGCAACCGGCGCGGCATCTTCCAGAACGTGAGGCTGCGCGGCGAGGACCTTTCGTTCACGCTCGAGATGACCATCGACGGCGCCGGCCTCACGCGCCACGAGTTCGCCGGCAAGGTCGCCGGCGACCAGATCCGAGGCACCGTGCGGGTGGCCCTGCCGGACGGGAAGACCGTCGAGCTGCCGTGGCAGGCCCGGCGCACCACCACCACCGCCTACTTCCGTCCGACCGGGATCGACACGAAATGAACGGCACCTCGCGCGTACCTGCTTCCCCGGATCGCCTCGAAGTCACACCGGCACCGGCCCAGCCCGCCCGGCGCGCGCTGCTGCTCGCCGCGGGAGGCGCGCTTGCCGCCGGGGCGCTGCCCTCGTCGCGGGCCATCGCACAGGAGTAC
>JBIPNU010000169.1:0-5795 GCA_044370615.1 Burkholderiales bacterium | reverse complement strand
CCGGCGCCGCCTGCGGATTGGAGCGCGCTGCGAGCAGCGCGACACCCATCGCGACCAGCGACCCGAGCTGTGCCTGCTGCTGGCCGGCGACGAGCCGCGCGATATGCCCCTGGGTGACATGCGCGATCTCGTGCGCGAGCACCGAGGCCAGTTCCGACTCGGTCTGCGCCGCGAGGATCAGGCCGCTGTGCACGCCGATGAAGCCCCCCGGCAGCGCGAAGGCGTTGACCGTCGGATCCTGCATCAGGAAGAACTCGAAGCCCAGGCGCGCGTCCGGGCTGCTGGCCGCCAGCCGGTAGCCCAGCGCGTCGAGGTACGCGTTCGCCTCGGCGTCATCGGCATAGGCGCGGTCCGCGCGGACCTCGCGCATCACCGCCACGCCGAGCTGCCGCTCCTGTTGGGCGGAGAGCACCGCCCGCGAGGCGTCGCCCAGGTCCGGCAGTTCGCTCGCACCGGCCAGCGGCATGGCGAGCGCGGCCATGACCAGCAGCACGCGCAGGCGGAAGAGGCGGTTCATGCTGCTATGATAGTGTCGTCGCAGGACCGCGTGCGGCCTCGAGATGAGGCGTCGATGAATCCCGGCCGCTCAGTCGTGCCCGCCCGACACGGGGCGCGCGACGGGGGCGACCGATCCGGCGCCCTGTCGTACGCGTTGCGGTCGTACGCGTTGCGGTCGTACTCGTTGCGGTCGTGCGCGATCCTGTCCTGCGCATGGCCGTCCCGCGCGTCCCTGCCTCGCGTTTCCCGGTCCCGGGCGCCCCGGTCTCTCCCACCCGGTCTTTCCCACGCCGCCCTCCGGCCGCCGTCGCACCCGCGGCGCCCCCCGGGCCTCTCCCGTCTCGCCGCCTGCACCTGCCGATGACCGCGCCATTCACCCACTTCGACGCCGAAGGCCGCGCCGTGATGGTCGACGTGGGTGCCAAGCCCGAGACCCACCGGCGCGCCCGCGCCGCCGGGCGCATCGTGATGCAGCCCGCCACGCTCGCCCGCCTTCGCGCCGGTACCGTGGACAAGGGGGACGTGATCGGCATCGCGCGCATCGCCGCGATCCAGGCCGCCAAGCGGACCGCCGACCTGATCCCGCTCTGCCACCCGTTGCCCCTGACCCGCGTGGAGGCCTCGTTCGATTTCGACGAGGCCGGCTCGTCGGTCGGCTGCGCGGTGGTCGCGGAGACGGTGGGGCGTACCGGCGTCGAGATGGAGGCGCTGGTCGCGGTCGGCGCCGGGCTGCTGACCATCTACGACATGTGCAAGGCGATCGACCGCAGCATGACCCTGACCGATATCGGCCTGGTCGAGAAGTCCGGCGGACGCAGCGGCCACTTCCTCCGCGGCCCGAGCGCATCCGGCGCGATCGCCTCACGCGGCGACGAGGCCTGAGATGACGCGGCGCATCCGATCCCCGCAGCCCCTGCGGTCACCTCCGCCCGCGCCGTCGGTGGCCGGCCCTGACCTCGCCCGCCGCGCGCTCGCGCGCGCCGCGGCCGCCTTCGCCGGCAGCGCCGCCCTGGGCCCCGCACTCGCGCAACCGGTCGCGCCCGTTCCCGCCGACTGGAACCGCCCCGCGTTCGAGGCCCGGACAGCCGTCGAGGCGATCCGTCAGCTCGGCACGCAGGCCCCGGTGACCAGCCGCGACATCCAGATCGACATCCAGGACGTGATCGAGAACGGGGCCCGCGCCCGCATCGAGGTCACCAGCCGGATCGCAGGCACGCAGGCGCTGTCGATCCTCACCGACCCGAATCCGCAACCGCTGGCGGCCACCTTCGTCTTCTCCCCCGGCAGCGAGCCCTACGTCTCCACCCTGCTCAAGGTGGCCGAGTCCGGACCGGTGCGCGTGGTGGTGCAGGCGGGAGGTCGGCTCTACATGGCCGCGCGCGAGGTCCGCGTGACCCTCGGCGGCTGCGGCTGATCCCCGGGAGTTCCCGTCATGTCCACGATCCGGATGAGCGCGCGCCTGCGCCAGGACCACGCCGATGTGCGTGCGCTGCTGACCCACCCGATGGAGACCGGTACGCGGCGCGATGCCAAAGGCCAGCTCGTGCCCCAGCACTTCATCCAGCGGGTGCAGATCACGCACAACGCGAAGGTGGTGCTCGACGTGCAGTGCAGCCAGGGCCTGTCGCGCGATCCGTTCTTCGGACTGCGGGTGCGCGGCGCGAAGCCCGGCGACCGCATCGGGCTCGCATGGCTGGACAATCGCGGCGCCCGCGATTCCGCCGAAGTGACGGTCAGCGCGGGATAGCCCCGACCGAGGTCCCCGGTCGACAGCCCGGCGGGGGGGGCAGCGGCGTGAACCGTCGCGCAGGGCCTGCCTCGTCCCAGTAGGATCCATCGACCCAGACCCGCGGGCGCCACAGCATCTCGGGACACGCGATCTCGCGGGCCTCGGACCGTACCTTCAGGCGCGGCAGTTCCGGCAGGAGCCCGGCGAGCAGCGCGCCCGCCAGCGCCAGCGATACCACGGCGAGCGCCGGACTCGCCCGGCTGGCGCGCGAGGGCTCGGGCTGCGCGGGCTCCAGGTGCAGGCTGCCCGCCCAGCCCACCAGCAGCGCCAGCAGGCCCTGCGCCACCGGCATCACCAGCAGTCCGTCGACCTGCGCATGGATCGCGGCGGCGCACAGCGCGATCAGCAGCGCGGTCGCGAGCGCCTGCTGGTCGCGCTGCGGACCACCCGCGGCCACTGCCTTTACCGAACCCCTGCGGATCCCGCGCAGCAGACGCATCGTGCCCAGCACCGCCGCAGCCGCGAATGCCGCCGCGGCCGGCAAGCCCCACTCGGCGGCCAGTTGCAGGGGCGCGGAATGCGGGTGCGCGGCAACCGGGCTCGCGTCGAGCGCGAGGCCCATCGGGCCGGCGCCGAGAAGGGGGGCCTCGCGAATCACCTCCAGCGCGCGCCACCAGAGCACGTCCCTCAGCCGCAGGTCCCAGGGGTTCGCGACACGCGCCGCGAACGCATCGACTCCGCCCGTCTCCGCCGCCGCCAGCCGGGCAGGCAGGACGTCGAACATCAGCCAGCCAAGCGCGACGCCGATCAGCAGCGTGGCGCCTGCGGGCACCAGCAGCCGGCCGACGCTGCGAGGCATGACCAGCCCCACCATCACTACGGCGGGCAGCAGCGCATACCAGGTGGCACGGGTCGCGGTGAACAGGGCCAGCAGCCAGCAGCCCAGCAGCACCGCCCATGCCGCAGCCCGCCGGTATCCGCGCAGCCAGGAGGCCAGGCACGCCGCCGCGATCAGCGGCAGCGTGAGCGTCTGGAACTGCCCGAGGAAGCGCGGGTTGGAGAAGCCCTGTTGCCAGATCTCGGCGGCGACATAGCCGGCCGAACTGGTGACCGCCGCCGTCCACGCGACCAGGAACGGGACCACGGTGCAGGCGGCGGCCAGGGCGATCGCACCGAGCATCCACCGGTCGAAGCGTGCGGGCTGCCGGTCACGCACGACCATCACGGTCACCGCCAGCAGCGCGAGCAGCGCGAACGTGGACACCTCGAGCAGCGCCAGCCGGACGAAACCCGAACCGGCCGCCGACACCAGGCCCAGCGCAAGCGCGGCGAGTATCGCGGTACCGGTTGCCCGCCCCCAGCGGGCAGCGGCGGCCAGCAGTGCCGTGCGGTGCGCGGCCGGGCCCGCCGCCGCGCACGCCGAGGCCAGCAGCAGCACGCCCAGCCACAGCCGCTGCGCATCGTGCCAGTCCGCGACGCCCGGGACGCGCATGGACACCGCCAGCAGCAGCGTGCCGATGCCGAGTCCGAGCGCGAGGACGGGGATGTTCATGTCCGGAGAAGCTCACCGGTCGGCCCCGGCGGGCCGGGACAAGGCAGCGAATCGATCAGGCGCCGCACGGGCGAAAAAATACCCCCGGAGGTCTTCCGGGGGTATCGGGCGATACTGACCCCGACCGCTGCGGTCGAGGCCGTGGTCGATCAGGTGCCCTTCGCGAAGCCCGATCGCGATTGCGAGCAGTTGTCGCCCGAATGGCCGTAGGCCCAGCGCACGCCGGTCTCGCTGACCGTGCCGCGCATGGTGACCGTGCAGCCGCCGGGACCTGCGCCGCCGGTGCCCAGAGTGATGGTCACGGTGCTGTCGATCGGTCCGGTACCCGCGCCGACCGGCGCCGCGATCGCGATGCCGTTGGAGGTCGCGAGCGGCAGGTCCTTGGTGAAGCCCAGCTGCGTGTTGGTGGTGCAGACCGTGGCATTGCCGCCGTTGACCTGCAGGCACTCGGCGATCGCGGTGCGCAGCGAGGCGGTCTCGGTCACGGCCGTGGCCCAGCGCGAGCGGGTCACGTAGTCCTGGTACTGGGGGATCGCGATGGCCGCGAGGATGCCGATGATCGCGACCACGATCATCAGTTCGATCAGGGTGAAACCCTTCTGCATCTGCTTCATGGAGTCTGCTCCTTGGATTTTCGTGGGGCCGGTAACGGATCAGGCGTTACGGGGCCGTAGTGGCAAACCGCATGCCAGCCACAATCGTCCCAGAAAACCTTCCCAATAACAACAGGCTACGGACGATTTTGCAGGTGAGTTCTCGGGAAAACAGGACCATTCGCGTCAATGAGTGACGAAAAGTGTCACCCCCGGGCAGCGCCGCGGTAACCGGGAATCGCCGACTCGTCGACCTGGTCGATCTGCTCCTCGTTCATGAACTGGCGGGCGTACTCGGCGTAGACCCGCTCGCGGACGAACACGTCGAACAGCTCGGGGTCGATGTGGCCGCCCACGCTCATCTGCCCGAGGATCGTCAGCGCCTCGGTGAGCGACTTGCCCGGCTTGTACGGGCGATCGCGCGCGGTGAGTGCCTCGAACACGTCGGCGATCGCCATCATCCGCGCCTGCACCGACATCTGGTCGCCAGTAAGACCGCGCGGGTAGCCCTTGCCGTCCATCCGCTCGTGATGTCCGCCCGCGAACTCGGGCACGTTGCGCAGGTGTCGCGGCCAGGGCAGGGCCTCGAGCATCTGGATCGTCAGCTCGATGTGCCGGTTGATCACCTGCCGCTCCGCGGCGGTCAGCGTGCCGCGGGCGATGGTGAGGTTCTCCACCTCGTCGGCAGTCAGCAGCGGCACCCGCTCGCCCGTGGCGACCGTCACCGACCACTGGGCCGCGAGATCGCGGACCCGCTGCTGGTCCGCGGGCGACATCGCCTCGCCGCCGATGTTCACCCGCCGCAGGAACTCGCGCGCTTCGGCCAGCGCGTCGAGCCTTGCCCGCAGCGCGGAGGCCTCCGGCGCCGCCTGCCCCTGCTCCAGCGCCCACACCTGCGCACGCAGGTGCTCGACCTCGGCCTCGCGGCGCGCGAGTTCGATCCGGGTGTCGACGAGCTGGATGCGGTCGAACAGGGTTTCCAGCTTGGTCGCCTTGTCCACCACGTGCACCGGCGTGGTCACCTTGCCGCAGTCGTGCAGCAGCGCGGCGATACGCAGTTCGTAGCGCTGTTGCTCGTCCATCGTGAAGCCGGCCAGCGGCCCCTCGGTGGTGCGCGCGGTCGCGTCGGCGAGCAGCATGGTCAGTTGCGGCACACGCTCGCAGTGGCCACCGGTGTACGGGGACTTGTCGTCGATCGCGGCGTTGATCAGGCCGATGAACGACTCGAAGAGTCGTTCGAGGCGGGCGATCAGCAGCCGGTTGGTCAGGACCACCGCCGCCTGCGAGGCGAGCGACTCCGCCAGCCGGCGGTCGGTGTCGGAGAACCCGGCGAGCTGCCCGTCGCCACCGCGCGCGTTGATCAGCTGCAGCACGCCGATGATCTCGTCCTCGTGGTTGCGCATCGGCACCGTGAGGAAGGAGC
>JBIPNU010000168.1:0-5811 GCA_044370615.1 Burkholderiales bacterium | reverse complement strand
TCAGTCGGCCCAGATCCGGATCGACCATGCGCGCGAGCGGAAGCTGCCGAGGAAACCCCGGATCGGACAGCAGGCCGTCGACGCCGGCACCCAGCGAGTAGACCAGCCGCAGGTTCGGATATCGCGCAAGTTCGCCCGGCGGCGGTTTCCACGCGAACGCGACATCGACGGTGGCCGGATCGCCGACCTCGGGCCACACGCGAACCTCGAGCGTCGGATCGGCTGCGAGGAACGCCGCACGCCACGCCTCCCCGTCCTCGCCGGGCGCGAGGATCAGCAGGCGCAGCGGTGCGTCTGGCGCAGCGGGGGTCACGGCAGATGCGGCTCGGCGAGGTAGGCGCCGGACTGCATCTCGACCAGCCGGCTCACCGTGCGATCGAACTCGCCGCTGCCGCGCTGTTCCTTGTAGACGTCGTCGAGCGGGACCTGCCGGAACAGCTCGTCGACGGACACGTCGGCGGCGAGGATGAGCTTCACGCGCCGGTCGTAGAACTCGTCGATCAGCCACACGAAGCGACGCGCCACGTCCCGCTGGCGCGCGGTGAGCGCCGGCACCCCGGTGACGAACACGGTGTGGAAGCGCCGCGAGAGTTCGATGTAGTCCGGCTTGCCCCTCGGCCCATCGCACAGCGTGCGGAAGTCGAACCAGCCGACGCCGTTGGCCGCGCGCCGCGCGTGGAAGCTGCGGCCCTCGACCTCGATCGGCACGTCGGACTCGCCGGTGTGGCGCGCGACCTCGTGGAAGAGTGCGGCGATCCGCGATTCCGCGGCCGCGTCGGCCGGCGTATGGTAGGTACCGGTCGCGCTGATCGCGCGCAGCCGGTAGTCGATCGCCGCATCCACCTCGATGACCTCGAGGTGGGCCTTCAACAGCGCGATCGCGGGCAGGAAGCCGTCGCGCTGCAGCCCGTTGCGGTACAAGCCGTCCGGATGCGTGTTGGAGGTCGTGACCAGCACCACGCCCTCCTCGAACAGGCCCTCGAGCAGGTTGCGCATGAGCATCGCGTCGGTGATGTCGGTGACGTGGAACTCGTCGAGGCAGAGCAGGCGCACCCGCTCGGCGATCGCATGCGCGACCGCGCGCAGCGGGTTCGCGGTGCCCTGCAGGTCGCGCAACGCGTGGTGGATCTCCTGCATGAAGCGGTGGAAGTGGATCCGCTTGCGGCGAGCGGTCGGCGCGGCGATGAAGAAGCTGTCCATCAGGAAGCTCTTGCCGCGCCCTACCCCACCCCACAGGTAAAGCCCCTGCACGAGCTTGCGTCGCGCGATCAGTCGGATCAGCGAGTGGTCGAACCGCTCGAGGGCCACGAGGTCCTCGTAGAGCCGCTGGAACGCAGGCAGCGTCGCCTCCTGCGCCACGTCGAGCGTGTAGCCGTGCTCGGCCGCATGCTGCCGCATCCAGTCGGCGACGTCGCGGCTGTCAGCCGGCAACCGCTGGTGCCCGGTATCGGGCACCGTGTCCGGCTGGATCTGGGGCAGCAGGTCGGCGCGCACGCGCCCGCTCAGAAGTGCAGCGGGCGCTTGTCCACCGCGAGCGCGGCCTCGTGCATGATCTCCGAGAGCGTCGGGTGGGCGTGCGAAATCCGGGCGATGTCCTCGCTGCTGGCGGCGAACTCCATCGCCACGACCGCCTCGGAGATGAGTTCGGAGGCATTGGCCCCGATGACGTGCACGCCGAGCACGCGGTCGGTCTTCGCATCCGCGATCACCTTCACGAAGCCCGTGGTGTCACCCAGGCCCATCGCACGGCCGCTCGCCGCGAACGGGACCTGGCCGCAGCGCACCTCGACGCCTTCCGAGCGCAGCTGCTGTTCGGTCTTGCCCACCCACGCGATTTCGGGCGAGGTGTAGATCACCCACGGGATCGCTTCGTAGTTGACGTGTCCCGCCTGGCCCGCGATCAGCTCGGCCACCATCACGCCCTCTTCCATGCCCTTGTGGGCGAGCATCGGGCCGCGGACCACGTCGCCCACCGCGTAGACGTCGGGCAGCGTGGTGCGGCAGTGCCCGTCGACCTCGATGAAGCCTCGGGCGTCGATCCTCAGCCCCACGGCCTCGGCGCCCAACCCGTCGGTATTGGGCACGCGACCGATGGAGACGACCAGACGGTCGCACTCGAGCCGCTCGTCCTTGCCGTCACGGCTGTAGGCCACGGTCACGCCCGAGGCGCCCGCCTTGATCTCGCCCAGCGTGCAGCCGAGCCGGATGTCCAGGCCCTGCTTGGCGGTGAAGACCTTCCACGCTTCGCGGGAGACGGCCTCGTCGCAGGCCGCCAGGAAGTTGGGCAATGCCTCCAGGATCACGACCTCGGCGCCCAGGCGCTTCCACACCGAGCCCAGTTCAAGGCCGATCACGCCCGAGCCGATGATGCCGAGCCGTCCCGGCACCGTGTCGAAGGAGAGCGCGCCGACGTTGTCGGACACGAGCACGTTGTCCACCGGAACGCCCGGCAGGGCGCGGGCCCTGGAACCGGTCGCCACGATCACGTGCTTCGCTTCGACCGGCTCGCCGCCGACCTCGAGCTGCCAGCCCGCCCCGCCCCGACCGGTGAAGCGGCCGTGCCCCGGCAGGAACGCCACCTTGTTCTTGCGGAACAGGCCGCGGATGCCCGCGGTGAGCTGGGTGACGATCTTCTCCTTGCGTCCCAGCATCGTGCCGAGGTCGAAGGACGCCTCCTTGACGCGGATGCCATGCTGCGCGAAGCCGTCGTGCAGCAGGTGGTAGTTCTCCGAGGACTGCAGCAGCGCCTTCGAGGGAATGCAGCCCACGTTCAGGCAGGTGCCGCCCAGGCGCGGCTCGCCCTTGGGATCCGCATACGGGTTGGACTCGGCGCACGCCACCGAGAAGCCCAGTTGCGCCGCGCGGATCGCCGCCACGTATCCGGCCGGCCCTCCGCCGATCACCACGACATCGAAGCTCTTCGCCATCGCTCAGACCTCCAGCAGCAGGCGCGCCGGATCCTCCAGCGCGTCCTTCATGGCCACGAGAGTGAGCACGGCCTCGCGACCGTCGATGATGCGATGGTCGTAGGAGAGCGCGAGGTAGTTCATCGGCCGGATGACGATCTGTCCGTTCTCGACGACCGGACGATCCTTCGTGGCGTGCACCCCGAGGATCGCGCTCTGCGGCGGGTTGATGATCGGGGTGGAGAGCATCGAGCCGAACACCCCGCCGTTGGAGATCGAGAAGGTCCCGCCGGTGAGCTCCTCGATGCCCAGTTTGCCGTCCTGGGCCCGCCGGCCGAAATCGGCGATCTCGTTCTCGATGTCGGCCATCGACTTGCGGTCGGCATCGCGGACGATCGGCACGACCAGGCCGCGCGGACTGGCGACGGCGACGCCGATGTCGTAGTAGCCGTGGTAGACGATGTCGTTGCCGTCGATCGACGCATTGACCGCCGGGAACTTCTTGAGGGCGTAGACCGCCGCCTTCACGAAGAAGGACATGAAGCCCAGTCGCGCGCCGTGCTCCTTCTCGAAGCGATCCTTGTAGCGGGCGCGCAGGTCCATCACCGGCTGCATGTTGACTTCGTTGAAGGTGGTGAGGATCGCGGCATTGGCCTGCGACTGCAGCAGGCGCTCGGCCACGCGCTGGCGCAGACGCGACATCGGGACGCGCTGCTCCGGGCGATCGCCGAGCACGGCCTGCAGGTTGACCGGGGCCGGGACCTGCGCGAGGGGCGCAGGCGCCGACGCAACCGCGACGGGAGTCGGGGCGCGCGCGGCTTCCAGCACGTCGGACTTGGTGACCCGCCCGCCGCGGCCCGACCCGGCGATCGCGGCGGTGTCGACATTGCGCTCGGCCGCGATCTTCTGCGCGGCAGGGCTGACCGCGGGCGCCTGCGCTGCCTGGGGCGTCGCCGCCGCCGGTGCTGCAGCCGGTACTGCCGGGGCTGCAGTGGCTGCGCTCGCGGGTGCCTCGGCTGCCTTGGCCTCGGTGTCGATGGTGGCGATGACTTCCTGGCTCACGACCGTGCCCCCGTCGCCCTTGGCGACACTGACCAGCACGCCGGAATCCGGCGCCGGCAGCTCGAGCACGACCTTGTCGGTCTCGATGTCGATCAGGTTCTCGTCGCGGCGCACGTATTCGCCCGGCTTCTTGTGCCAGGTGAGTAGCGTGGCCTCGGCGACCGACTCCGACAGCACGGGGACCTTCACTTCGACCAGCATGGCGATTGCATCCTGTGTTCGTTGGTCTGGCGGCCTCTGCCACCGGTTCACGCCGCGGCCGCGCATGCAGGCAGGGGAACCGCCCCCCGCCCGCGGCGATGCGCGCGATCGAGTCCGACCCGATCGCTCCGCGGCGACGACTACTCCTTGGTCTCGCCCCCACCCAGCGTGATCGCGGCGGCCACCAGTTCCTTCTGCTGCAGCGCGTGGAGCTTCTTGTAGCCGACCGCCGGCGTCGCCGAGGACACGCGCCCGGCGTAGTAGAGCTTCTGCCCCTTGCGCATCGGGCGGCGCAGGTAGTGCTGGATCCAGTACCAGCCGCCCTGGTTGCGCGGCTCCTCCTGGCACCACACCACTTCCTTCGCGGCCGGATACAGGTCGATCTGCTCCTTGTATTCGTCATGCGGGAACGGATAGAGCTGCGAGATACGCACCAGCGCGACATCCTTGATGCCCGCCTCGCGCCGCGCCGCGCGAAGGTCGAAGAACACCTTGCCGCTGCAGAACACCACCCGCCTCACCGCCTTCGGATCGATGTCCTCGTCCCACTCGCCATTGACCGGATGGAACTTGTCCTGCGCGAACTCCTCGAGCGGGGACACCGACTCCTTGTGCCGAAGGATGCTCTTGGGCGTGAAGATGATCAGCGGCTTGCGATAGGGCCGGATCATCTGGCGCCGCAGCAGGTAGAACATCTGCACCGGCGTGGCCGGGTAGCAGACCTGCATGTTGTAGTCGGCGCACAGTTGCAGGAAGCGTTCGATCCGCCCCGAGGAATGCTCGGGTCCCGCGCCCTCGTAGCCATGCGGCAGCATCATCACCAGCCCGGACATCCGGCCCCACTTCACCTCGCCCGAGGCGATGAACTGGTCGATGACCACCTGCGCGCCGTTGACGAAGTCGCCGTACTGCGCCTCCCAGATCACCAGTTCGTTGGGCTCGGTCGACGAATAGCCGTACTCGAAGCCCAGCACCGCCTCTTCGGACAGCAGCGAGTCGATCACGGTGAACTCGGGCTGTCCGGGGAACAGGTTCTGCAACGGCACGTGGATGCCGGAGTCCCAGCGCTCGCGGTTCTGGTCGTGCAGCACCGCGTGGCGGTGGAAGAAGGTGCCACGGCCGGAGTCCTGGCCCGAAATGCGGATCGGGTAGCCGTCCTTGAGCAGCGAAGCATAGGCGAGCGTCTCGGCCATGCCCCAGTCGAGCGGCATCAGCCCCTCGGCCATCTGCCGCCGGTCTTCCATGATCTTCTGCACCCGCGGATGCAGCCTGAAGCCCTCCGGCACGCGCGAGACGAGCCGACCGAGTTCCTTGAGCGTCTCGAGCGGAACCTGGGTGTTGTCGCCCTCGTTCCACTTCGTGCCCTTGAAGCGGTCCCAGTCCGGCGTGTACGGCGGCTTGTAGTTCGACAGCACCGTCTTGTTGGTGTGGTAGCCGCCGTCCATCGCGGTACGGTAGGTGCTGATCAGCCCCGCCGCCTCGTCCTCGGTGGTGAGGCCCGCGGCGACCAGGCGGTCCGCGTAGAGCTTGCGGGTTCCCGGTTTCTTGCCGATGACCTTGTACATCAGCGGCTGGGTCACCATCGGCTCGTCCTGCTCGTTGTGGCCGGGCCGGCGATAGCACACCAGGTCGATCACCACGT
>JBIPNU010000167.1:0-5820 GCA_044370615.1 Burkholderiales bacterium | reverse complement strand
AAATCTGCTAGATTCCCCGACCCGGTTCGCCCTCTGGCGAGACCGGCCGCGAACCTCGCGAGCCCCCCTGGCACCGGGGCGGCCGCCCACCCGGAGGCCCGGCATGAACGACGCCCTGCCCGCGCTGCAAGGCATGACCGAGCGGATGATCGTCCGCAAGGAAGGACCCCTGGGCTGGATCGTCTTCAACCAGCCCGCCCGCCACAATGCGATGTCGGTGGACATGTGGGAGGCCCTGCCGCGCATCGTCGAGGCCTACGAGAGCGACCCGGAGATCCGCGTGATCATCATCACCGGGGCCGGCGACAAGGCCTTCGTGTCCGGTGCCGACATCTCCCAGTTCGGCGAGCGGCGCGGCACGATGGAGGCGGTGAAGGAATACAATGCGATCGCCGACCACGCCAACGATCGCCTGCAGTCCTGCAGCAAGCCGGTGATCGCGATGATCCGCGGCTACTGCATCGGCGGCGGCCTGGGGATCGCGCTGGGCGCCGACATCCGGGTCTGCGCGGAGGACGCGCAGTTCGCGGTACCCGCGGCCAAGCTCGGACTGGGCTATCGTTTCTCCGGCATCAAGCGCCTGGCCGACATCGTCGGCCCGTCCTTCGCCGCCGAGATCTTCTATACCGCGCGTCGCTTCAACGCGCGCGAGGCCGAGATGATGGGGCTGGTCAACCGGGTGGTACCGGCCGAGCGCCTGGAGGAGGCGACCCGTGCGCTTGCCGGCACCATCGCCGAGAACGCACCGATGACGGTGCAGTCGGTGAAGCTGATCGTGCGCAACATCCACGCCGACCCTCAGGAGCGCGACCTCGGCGCGTGCGCCCGCGCGGTCGAAGCCTGCTTCGCGAGCGAGGACTACAAGGAAGGGCGTACCGCGTTCATGGAGAAGCGCAAGCCCAGATTCAGGGGCTGTTGAGACCCCCGCGCCTTCTGCGCGGGACACGAACGGGCGGTGCCGGCGCCTGCCGGCCGAGACAGCCCGCACTGGGAGGTGTTCGATGCTCAGACGAAGTGTCCTCGGTACCCTGGGGGCAATGACGGTCGCCGGGGTGGCGCCAGTCCGGGCCCAGTCGCCGGCGATCGATGCACCAGCAGGTCGCTACTCGCTCGACATCACGCATGCGAGCCTGCTGTGGCGGATCAGCCACTTCGGCCTGTCGAACTACACCGCGCGCTTCACCCGGTTCGACGCGCATGTCGATTTCGATCCGGCCGATCTCTCGAAATCCTCCGCGGCGGCCAGCATCGACCTCTCCTCGGTGGAAACCGACTACCCGGCGGGGCTCAACAAGCGCGACTGGAATGCCGACCTGCGCGGACCGAAGTTCTTCAACGTCGAGAAGTTCGCGCGCGCGAACTGGCGCTCGACCGGCGTGCAGGTGCTCGAACCGCGGCGCCTGCGCATTGCCGGCGAACTGTCGCTGCTCGGCGTGAGCGCGCCGGTCACGCTGGAGGCGACGCTCAACGGTGCCTTCCGCTCGCGGCCGGTCACCAAGCTCCCCACGCTCGGGTTTTCCGCGCGCGGCACCTTCGACCGTCGCGGGTTCGGACTCGGCTTTCCGTCGCCCGAAGAGGGGATCGGCGCGAGCGTCGAGATCATCATCGAGGCGGAGTTCATCCGTCGCGCCTGAGGCGACGGCCCTTCATTGCAGCAGGAGTCACTCGAGTAATGGCTTTCGATCCGAACCGGCCCGACCTCGTCGTCGGGGTGCTGGGCGCTGGCGCCATGGGGCGCGGCATCGCACAGGTGGCCGCCGCGGGCGGCATGCGCGTGCTGCTGATGGACGCCAAACCCGGCCTGGCGGCCGAGGCGCGCGGCTTCATCGGCAAGATGTTCGACCGGTCCACCGAGAAGGGACAGATGACCGCGGCCGATGCCGCGGCCGCGCTGGGGCGGGTCGAGGTGGTCGAGTCGATGGAGGCATTCTCCGCCGCCCACCTCGTGGTCGAGGCGATCATCGAGAACCTCGCCATCAAGCAGCAGACCTTCGCCGAGCTGGAGAAGGTGGTCTCGCCCGAGTGCATCCTGGCCACCAACACGTCCTCGCTGTCGGTGACCACCATCTCCGCGAAGCTCGCCACGGCCAGTCGTTTCGCGGGCTTTCATTTCTTCAACCCGGTCCCGCTGATGAAGCTGGTCGAGGTCATCGACGGGGTGCAGACCCAGCCGTGGGTCGGCGATGCCCTGATGGTGATCGGGCGGCGCATGACCCGCGAGCCGGTGCGCTGCGTGGACGTGCCCGGCTTCATCGTCAACCAGGTCGGGCGCGGGTTCACCATCGAGTCGGCGCATGTGCTGCAGGAGTCGCTGGCGGGCATCGTCGACATCGATCGCGTGATGCGCGATGTCGGTGGCTTCCGGATGGGCCCCTTCGAGCTGATGGAGCTCACCGGGCTGGATGTCACCCACCCCGCCTCCGAGGCCATCTACCAGCAGTTCTACGACGAGCCGCGCTACCGGCCGGTGATGCTGATGCGCGCGCGCTGCGAAGCGGGCGTGCTTGGCCGCAAGAGCAAGCGCGGCTTCTACGACTACGACGCCGACATGAAGCCGCGGGTGCCGGCCGAGGCACCGGCCCCGGATGCGCGCCCGGCGAGCGTCTGGGTGAGCCGCGCCGAGCCCCAGGGTCATGAGGTGCTGGTCGCGCTGCTCGAGTCACTGGGGGCGCCGCTCGAGCGCGGCAATCAGCCTTCGGCCGAAGCGCTGATCCTGGTCACGCCCTATGGCACCGACGCCACCCACAGCGCGGTCGAGCAGGGCCTGGATCCGGCGCGCACCGTCGCGGTGGACACGCTGTTCCCGATGGATCGCCGACGCACGATCATGGGCACGCCGGTCACCGCCCCCGGGATGCTCGCCGCCGCGCACGGACTGCTCGCCTCCGACGGCCGTCCGGTCACGGTGATGCGCGACAGCCCCGGCTTCATCGCGCAGCGCGTGGTCGCCATGATCTGCAACATCGGTTGCTCGATCGCCCAGATGAAGACCGCCTCGCCCGCCGACATCGACAAGGCGGTCACGCTGGGCCTCAACTACCCGAACGGGCCACTGCGCTTCGGCGACGTGGTCGGCGTGCGGCGCATCCACGCCGTGCTCGAGAACATGTACCGCCTGCTCGGCGACCCGCGCTATCGCCCGAACATCTGGATGACCCGTCGCGCCCGGCTGGGCGTGTCGCTGCTCACGCCCGAGTAGCCTCGGCCCGCGCTCGATGCGGCTCGCCGCCGCTTCGCACCCGTTGCACCTGCGTACCCTGCCGGCGACCTCGCGGTCCCCGGCGTCCACCGCCCCGACTCCTACCGACCCGTCTTCCGAGGACTGCCATGCTCGACGCCTACATCTACGATGGTCTGCGCTCCCCGATCGGCCGCCACGCCGGCGCGCTGGCCCCGGTTCGCCCCGATGACCTGCTCGCCGGCGTGATGAAGGAACTGATGGCGCGCAGCGCGTTCAAGCCCGAGCAGCTCGAGGACATCGTGATCGGCTGCGCGAACCAGGGGGGCGAGGACAGCCGCTGCATCTCGCGCCACGCCGGGCTGCTCGCCGGCCTGCCGATCGAGGTGGGCGGCACGGTGCTCCAGCGCAACTGCGCGAGCGGGCTCAACGCGGTGGCCTATGCCGCCCAGGTGGTGACTGCCGGCGAAGGCGACCTGTTCATCGCCGGAGGGGTGGAGAGCATGAGCCGCGCCCCGTTCGTGATGGCGAAGTCCGAGAGCGCCTACAGCCGCGACTTCCGCGTGTTCGACTCCACCATCGGCCCGCGCTTCCCCAACCCGAAGGTCGAGAAGCAGTTCGGCGACGACTCGATGCCGCAGACGGCCGACAACCTCGCGCAGGACATCGGCGTGCCGCGCGAGGCCGCCGACGTGTTCGCGCTCGCCTCGCAGCGCAAGTACGCCGCGGCGAAAGCCGATGGCTTCTTCGACGGCGAGATCGCGCCGGTGAGCATCGCCCAGCGCAAAGGCGACCCGAAGGTGGTGGCCGCCGACGAGCATCCCCGCCCCGACACCACGATGGAGGCGCTGCAGAAGCTCAAGCCGCTCTACGAGGGCGGGGTCACCACCGCCGGCAACGCCTCGGGCGTGAACGACGGGGCCGCCGCCCTGCTGGTGGGTTCGCGCGCGATCGGCGAGAAGGCGGGCGTCAAGCCGCTTGCCCGCATCCTCGCCACGGCCGCCGCAGGCGTGCCGCCGCGGATCATGGGCTACGGCCCGGTGCCCTCCTCGCAGAAGGCGCTCGCGCGCGCGGGGCTCACGCTCAAGGACATGGACGTGATCGAGATCAACGAGGCCTTCGCCGCCCAGGTGCTGGCCTGCCTGAAGGGCCTGGGCACCTCGTTCGAGGACTCGCGCGTGAACATGAACGGCGGGGCGATCGCCCTCGGCCATCCCCTGGGGGCCTCGGGCGCGCGCATCGCGCTCACCGCCGCCCGCCAGTTGCAGCGCACCGGCGGTCGCTACGCGCTGGTCAGCCTGTGCATCGGCGTGGGCCAGGGCATGGCGATGGTGATCGAGCGCACCTGAGACGGCAGGGTCGCATGGGCGTCCCCGGCGATCTCGAAGCGGTCACCCTGACCGGTGGCCGCTTCGAGTGGGACGATCCGTTCCTCCTCGAAGACCAGCTCGACGAGTCGGAGCGGGCGATTCGCGACAGCACCCGCGCCTTCGCGCAGGAGCGGCTCGCACCGCGCATCGTGGAGATGAACCGCCACGAAACGTTCGACCGCGAGATCCTGCGCGAGATGGGCGAGCTCGGCCTGCTCGGCGCCACGCTGTCCGGCTATGGCTGCGCGGGCATCGGCTATGTCGCCTACGGGCTGGTGATGCGCGAACTCGAGCGGGTGGACACCGCGTTTCGCTCGGCCTGCGGCACGCAGGGCACGCTGGCCATGCTGCCGATCTACGCCTACGGCAGCGAGGAGCAGCGCAGCCGCTACCTGCCGCGCATGGTCACCGGCGAACTGCTGGGCTGCTTCGGCCTGACCGAGCCGGACCATGGCTCCGATCCCGGCAGCATGAACACGCGCGCGCGCAAGGTCGATGGCGGCTGGCGGCTGGCGGGTACCAAGATCTGGATCACGCATGCGCCGATCGCCGACCTGATGGTGGTCTGGGCGAAGACCTCCGGGGGCGAGGACCGCGAGGACACGATCCGCGGTTTCATCCTCGAGCGCGGGATGCCGGGGCTGTCCACGCGCAAGATCGAGGGCAAGTTCTCGGTGCGCGCGAGCCCGACCGGCGAGATCGCGATGGACGACGTGTTCGTGCCCGACGCGCAGCTGCTGCCGGGCGCGCGTGGACTGCGCGGGCCGTTCGGCTGCCTCAACAACGCGCGCTTCGGCATTGCCTGGGGCGCGCTGGGCGCGGCCGAGGCCTGCTGGCATGCGGCGCGACGCTACACGATCGACCGCCAGCAGTTCGGGCGTCCGCTGGCCGCCAACCAGCTGGTGCAGAAGAAGCTCGCCGACATGCAGTGCGAGATCGCCATCGGGCTGCAGGCGGTGCTGCGGGTGTCGCGGCTGCGCGACGAGAACCGCGCTTCGCCCGAGATGGTGTCCATCGTCAAGCGCAACTCCACCGGCAAGGCGCTGGAGATCGCGCGCCTCGCCCGCGACATGCACGGGGGCAATGGCATCAGCGACGAGTACCCCGTGATCCGGCACCTGCTCAACCTGGAGACGGTCAACACGCTGGAGGGTACGGCCGACATCCACGCGCTGGTGCTGGGGCGCGCGATGACCGGGCTGTCGGCATTTGCCTGAGCCGCGCTCGCGGCGCCGGGCCCGCCGCGAGCCCCACGGGCCGGGGGCGGTGGCG
>JBIPNU010000166.1:0-5917 GCA_044370615.1 Burkholderiales bacterium | reverse complement strand
GCGACCGCTCAGGCGGGCGTCTCCTCGTGGCTGTACCCGGCGCAGGCGCTGCACTCGCGGGCAGGCCCCGGGCGGGGTCGCGGCGTGCCAGAGGGCCGATCCGGCGCACCCCGTGTTCCCCGGTTCCACCCCGTCGCTCGCTCCGTTCCCCTCTCCACCCAGAGTCACAGTCCGCCCCCACGGTGAACCGAAAGACGACGTCCTTGACCATGAACACCAGCACGAACGCGAATACGTCGAAATCGACCCCGCCGTCATCCACGCCGCACGGCGTGTCTTCAAGCGCGCGGCGGGTGGTCGCGGCGCTCCTGATCGTCGATGCGCTGCTGGCCTTCGCGCCCGTCGTCATTCTGGGCACGACGATCGGCTGGCCGGCTTCACTGTCGCTGCCCGCGGCGCAGCAACTCGCGCTCATCGGTGCGCATCCCGGCGCAGTCGCTACGGGCTACGGCCTGTATCTGCTGTACTCGCTGCTGATCGCGCCCGCGATGATCGGGCTGGCCGCACTGGCCTTCGGCGGCCTGCATCGTCCGTTCGCCGCGACCGTTGCCGCGTTCGCAGCGCTGTCGGCGCTCGCGCGCGCCATCGGCATCCTGCGCTGGTTGACGGTCATGCCGGCGCTGGCGACCGCGCATGCGGTGGCAACGCCGGACGAACGCGCGCAGATCGAACTCGTCTTCACCGCGATCACGCGCTACGGCGGCGGGGTCGGTGAAGTGCTGGGGGTCGGCCTGCTGATGTCGGTGGCGGTCGGCGCGCTGGCGATCGGTGCGTTCAGGGCGCGCTGCCTGCCAATGGGCCTCACCGTCTCCGGCTTCGTCGTCGCACTGCTGCTCGCCGCCGTCGCCATGCCGACGCTCGGGCTGCCGCGCGTCGTCCCCGCTGCGCTCGCAGTGACCGTGCTGTCGGTGTGGATGGTTGCCTGCGGCCTCTGGGTGCTCGCGCGTCATCGCAGCTGAAGTGCGGGCGGACGAGATCCCGGGAGACGAGTCCACCGCCGTTGCAGCCTGTCAAAGAAAGACAACCCCAACCCCTGAAGGAGCGGTCATGTTCCCATCCCGTATCCCGCGTGCCGTCCGCAACGTTTCGGTCGTCGTCGCGATGGCAACCGTCACCTCGCTCGTCGGCTGCAGTGCGATGCCGGCCACCCGTTCGGGGTTCCTCACGGAGCCCGCCAAGCTGGCCTTCAACGAAGATGGCAGCGTGGGCCGCTATCGCGGGGACGCCCCGATCGACGTGGCACGGTCCGCGGTGGGTGAAATCCGCTGGGAGGCGTCGGAGTCGATCACGGCCGAGGAGCGCGAGACGCTCACCCGGAGCCTGCGGCAGGCCCTGACCGTGGCCACCAGCGAAGCCCGCTCGCCCGGGCCGGGCCGCCCCGTCCTGCTGCGCGCGGCGATCACCCGGGTCGAGACCGTTTCCCCTGCGGTCAACGCCGTCTGGGCGTTGCTGCTCCTGCCCCCGCTGGACCGCGGCGGGGCCGCCGTGGAACTGGAAGCCGTGGATGCCGAGACCGGTCGACCGCTGGCCGCAATGAGCCACGCCTATTTCGCACCGCTCAGCGAGTTCAGGGCCCGCTTCTACCGGCTCGCGCCGGCGGAAGTCGCCTTCAGGCGAGCTTCGCAGGAGTTCGTTGCGCTGCTTGGCGCGGAATCACCGAAGGGGAAGTAACTGGCGTCGCCTGGCGGCGATGCGCCGTGGCGCGCTTTCGGGGGCACCCGTGACCGGGAGGGGTCGGGCGTCAGGGCCTCGCCGTCACGATCGACACGCCGCTCGTGTCAATATTCCTGATCGCTCCGTCGTGCCGGGCGCCGCGCTGGCCTGCTCAGCAGGACTGCAGGCCCCGGTTTCCAGGTTCCGTTCCCACCGATGTGCTACCTGATCAGCGTCTCCGTTGCATCGACGACCCTTGACGCTCGGGCGCATTTCCACGCCTTCGACCTCGATGCTGCCGAAGCTGTCAACCCTACGGTGAGAGAGGCGCTCGGGCCGGACCTGGGGTTCGATGTCACGCGGCAGGGATGTTCGTGCGCGCTGCAGTCACCGGGGGCCCGATACGACGAGGCTGGACTGCGTCGGCGCTACATGCACAAGGGGTGGTCGGCTGCGAAGATCGACCGCGCGATCGCGTCCGTGTCGCGGTCGCGCGCTCGCTCGCCGCGTCCTGCGCGCGAGCGGTTCCTGGAGGCGCTCGCGGCGCTCTGCCGCTCGGGTGCGACGGTTCGCCTCGTATCGCACGCATACACGGGGCGGTTCGATCAGGAGGCGTTCGCGCTCGCGCCCCCCGCGCGCGTGGCGCTGGGCATGCTCTCCAGCGCGCCCTTCGCGGAGGATACGGTCCTCACGATCGATCCGCAGGGCCGGCAGCAAGCAGAGCCGAGGCGCGGCTGATGAGTTGCGTGGTGTCGGCGAGGCGTGCCGGGCACGCGCGCACGGGTGGATTCACGCAGCGACGCGAGGCGCCTTGCCGCGGCCGCGCGACCGATCAAGGGCGGGGAGTTCCGCGGCCCTGGCGGGCGCGAGTGCGTGTCGAGGCTGGGCGCGAACACCCGAGTGCACGAGGGTGGCCCGTGCCCGGCGTTCCTCCAATGGACACTGACTGGCGGCATCCGTGTCCCGGGACTCCGTGCGGGGGGCTTCGCTCCCACGCCCACGGAGAGGCCGCGACGCTACGCCGTTGCGTGCGCCGGTAGCGCAGGCTTCCCGTGCCGCGGCAGCCACAGCGCGAGCGGCACCGCCACGAAGCCGATGGCGCTGGCGACCAGGATCGCCGAGGTGTAGTTGCCCGAGTGGTCGAACAGCACGCCGCCCAGCCAGCCACCGAGGGCCATGCCGGTGCTGCCGCCGATCATCTGGAACGAGAAGATCGAGGCGAGGGGCGCCTTCGGGCCGAACATGTGCCGGTTGATGATCGGGAAGCCGACCATCTCGCCGCCGTAGCAGATGCCGAAGATCACCGCGAACACGTAGAAGTGCCAGGCCTCGTGCGCGAAGAGCAGCATCAGGATGGAGGCGCTCTGGCCGAAGATCGCGAGCGACAGGATGGTGCGCCCACCGTAGCGCTCGGTCAGCAGCGAGAAGGTGAAGCGGCTCACGATCGACACCGCCGCGATGGTGCTGAGCACGCCGGCGGCCTGCAGGCCGGGGATGCCATGGTGGGTGGCCATCGATACCCCGTGGGCGATGATCACCGCGTGACCCGCGCAGCCGAGGTGGTGGCAGCCCATCAGCAGCCAGACCGGCCTGCCGGAGAGCACCTGCCGGAGGGTGACGGCAGGGGCGGACGACTGCTTTGCGGCATCGGCCTCGCCCGCGCCGTAGGGCATGAGTCCCATTTCCGCCGGGCTGCTGCGGATCAGCAGGGAGAAGGCGAGGAGGACCACGCCGAAGGCGATCCCGATGGTCAGGAAGGCGGATTCCCAGCCGCGGGTCTCGATCATCCAGCGAAACAGCGGCGCGAAGATCGCAGGGCCCGCGCCGAGGGCCGCCCAGTAGATGCCAAGCGCGAGGCCCATCTTGCGGTTGAACCAGCGGGTGATGATCACCGGCAGCATCACCGCGAAGGCCGCATTGCCCAGCGCGCCGACGAAGACCCCGTAGATCACGTAGAGCTGCCAGAGCTGGTCGATCATGCCGAGCATGACCGTGCCCGCCGAGATCATCACCGACGCACCCAGCATCAGCGTGCGGGCGCTGACCCTGTCGCCCAGCCAGCCGAAGGCCAGCATCGCCGGCATGCTGCACAGGAAGGCGAGCGAGTAGGCGAGCGAGATGTCGCCACGGCGCCAGTCGAACATCTCCACCAGCGGGTCGACCAGCACGGCGAACGACGCCGAATCGGCGCGGCTGATGATGCTGAGCACACACGCCGCCCCGAGGACGGTCCACCCGTAGTGCAGGGCAGGCCTGCCGCTGGCGGAGGGTGTCATCGGCAGCGGATCCGATCCGGATGTCGGGGGGCACGCACGGACGGCATCAGGCCCTTGGGTCGCGAGGATTGGTCAGGCAGCGTTGATTGTCGCATGCCTTGCCTGCGGGGGCGATGCTCGACCGGCTCCCGGGCCCTGCGCGGCTGCACGACTTGCCTCGGCGAGCGGGGGTCAGGGACGCTTGGGCACCGTCACGGCAGTGTTGCGGGGAGTGACGGTGAGAATCATGGAGCCTGCGCCCAGCAGGCTTCCGCCACGCAGCTCGACGGTGGCGGTGCGGTCCTGGCGGGTGAAGACCAGCAGGCTCGTCTGGCTGCGCACCGATGAAATCAGGGTCCAGCCCTGGGCCGGATAGGTGTCGATGAAGAACCGGAACGCGGCATCGACATCGCGACTGATATCGGCCATGACCCGTCCCACCCACTGTTCACCCGATCCGATGATCAGCGAGTGCTCGGGCCTGAGGACCGCGCCTGGCGGCAGGACGCCCTGGCCGATGGCGTCCATGGGCGAGAGGGCCTTGTCTCCGGCCGGAGTGCCCGCGGTCTGGGAGGGGGAGCCTGCGCAGCCCGCCAGCGCCAGGATGCCGATCAGCGCCAGCGCCGGGAACGAATTCTTCATCGCATAGCCTTTCATTCGGTACGGGGTCGTCCGCCCGGTCGGCGAGTCGTTGTTCGCCTGGTCCCGGGCATGGCTCCCGGGATGATCCAGCGACGCCAACCGGCTGTCGAGGCCCGCGATCGATGTGCGCGTGAACGTCGCGAGGGAGACCTGAGGCGAGACGGCGCGACGCGACGCGATGCGAAGACCTGGCCGAGCCGCACGAGTGCCCGAGCACTGGCTGGATCGCGATTCGCCAGGGCCTCGCTCGTCGCCTGTGCGTGGTTGTGGCTCGATGGGATACTGCGTGGCCGACGGTTGCGTGCCTGCGTGCTGCCCCGAGCAGCAGCACTCCCGAGCCCGAGGGGCGGACATCGCGGTGAGCGCGAGCCAGACTCCCGTTCACTCGATGACGTGCTTTCCCTCGGGGGGATACATCACCCCCCACCACGGCACGGGTATGCGCCCTGATCCAGAAGGGCGAAAATGCTCGTGTCGAGGCATGGTCCCCCGCCGCGCGCTAGGATCACGCGATGGATGTTTCTCCCGAAGGCTCGGTCCCCCCGGGCACCCTTGACCCGCGTTCGCCCCCTCCCGGGCAGGAACGGGCGGTTGCCCTCGGCGAAGCGGCGCGCGCGGTATTCCTCGCGCGCTTCGGCCACGTCTTCGAACACTCGCGCTGGGTGGCCGAAGCCGCCGCCGTCGGCGCCCCCTTCGACGGACCGGATGCCGTGCACCGCGCGATGTGTGCTGCGCTGCGGGCGGCACCGCGGGCGCGCCAGCTCGAACTCCTGCGCGCGCACCCCGATCTGTGGGGCCCGGAAGCGCGCGCGCGGGCGATGACCGTCGACTCCGAGTTCGAGCAGCGCTCGGCCGGCCTCGACCGCCTGTCGGCGGAGGAGGCCGCGCGCATCGACGCGCTGAACGCCACGCACCGTCAGCGGTTCGGTTTTCCATTCATCATTGCAGTGCTCCACCACACGCGGGCTTCGATCTTCGCCGAGTTCGAGCGCCGGCTCGCGCTCGACCCCGAGGCCGCGGTCGAGGCCTGCCTCGCGGAGGTCGAGAAGATCACCCGGCTGCGCATCGCGCGGATCGAGCAGGACCGATGAGCGGGTGTCTGTCCGACGAAGCCCCCGAGATACCCGGGGCGCTCTGAACCCGACGGCTACTCGAACCGGGGAGACGTCGACTTTCGCGTCTTTCACTTTCGACGTAAGCTTGTGTGGTCTTTAAACCCGCCAATGAGGGCTGCCCGTGAACGTCGACGCAAACCGTATCCGCTGCATCGATCCGCTGGTCTGGCCCCAGTATCCCTACAACGAACCGCCGCGCCAGGGCGAACGATCCGAACCACGCTACGCAAGCATCGCCGACTACGAAGCTCG
>JBIPNU010000165.1:0-5928 GCA_044370615.1 Burkholderiales bacterium | reverse complement strand
TCCGAGATGGTGGTCTGGGCGGCGAGCGGGGTGTCCCCGCACGCCTGGGCCGGGCCGGTGCTCGTGTTCGCTCTGCCCGTGGCCGGCGTCACCGCTGCGCTCAGCCTGGGGCTGGCGCCCTGGGCCAGCCAGAAGAGCGATGAGTTCCGCCGCCAGCTGGCCGCGCGCGACGAGTCGGCGGCGGTGGCCGCCGGCGTGTTTCGCGAGTCGCGCGGCGGCGACCGTGTCTTCTTCGTCGAGTCGTTGTCACGCGAGGATGGCACCGTCACCAACGTGTTCGTGCATTCGGTGCAGCACCAGCGGGCGGGCACCATGGTGGCCAGCCGCGGCTACCTGGTCACGCGGGACAACGGCGACCGCCTGCTCGTCCTCGAGAACGGCCGCCGCTACGAGGGCGTGCCCGGCAGCGCCGAGTACCGGGTGATGGAGTTCGCCCGCTACGAGGTGCGGATCGAGACCGCCCAGTCGCGTGATGCGCAGCGCTCGGTGAAATCGCTGTCCACGGCCGAACTGCTCGCCGCGCCGAGCGCGCCGCACCTGGCCGAGTTCACCTGGCGCTGCGGGCTGCCGATCATGGCGCTGGTGCTGGCGCTGGCGGCGATCCCGCTCTCGTACATGAACCCGCGCATGGGCCGCTCGCTCAATCTCGTCTTCGCGGTGCTGCTCTACATGATCTACAGCAACACGCTGTCGATCGCCCAGGCCTGGGTGGCCCAGGCACGGGTACCCGCTGCGCTGGGCTTCTGGGTGGTACACGCCGCGATGCTCGCGCTCACGCTGGGCCTGTTCTGGTGGCGGGCCTGGGGCCCGCACCGGCCCCGGCCATGGCGGCCGCGGCGCGCCAGGGCGTCACGCCCGTGAACGTCCTCGGCGGCTACCTGCGGCGCGAGGTCTATCTGGCGACCGGGCTGGTGGTACTCGCGCTGCTGGGCCTGTTCGCGCTGTTCGATCTGATCGGCGAACTCGACGGCGTCGGCGACGGGGGCTATCGGTTGCGCGAGGTGCTGCTCTACGTGGGACTGAACCTGCCGGGGCACCTGTACCAGTCGCTGCCGGTGGCGGTGCTGATCGGAACCACCTTCGCCCTCACCCAGTTCGCCCAGCACTCGGAGTACACGGTGATCCGGACGGCGGGCGTGCCGGTGTGGCGGGTCGGGCTCATGCTGCTGCGCGCGGGCGTGCTGATGGCGCTCGCCGGCATGTTCGTGGGGGAAGTGGTCGCGCCCGCCGCCGAGCGCACCGCGCAGGCCATGCGCCTGCAGGCGCGCTCGGCGGTGATCGCGCAGGAGTTCCGCTCCGGCCTCTGGGTGAAGGAGGGCAGCCGCTTCATCAACGTGACCCAGGTGACGCCGGAACCCCGGTTGCTCGGACTGCGCGTCTACGAGTTCGACGAGCGATGGGCACTGCGGCGGCTGTGGTCGGCCGCCGAAGGCGTCTACGCGGGCGAGGGCACGTGGGTGCTGCGCGAGGTGGTGGAGACCCGGTTCGCGGACGGGGGCACCGCCGTGGCGCGCGAGCCGCAGCGCCGATGGACCTCGGTGCTCGATCCGGAACTGCTGTCGGTGCTGCTGGTCAAGCCCGACGAGATGTCGGCGACGCGGCTGCACCAGTACATCCGGCACCTGCGCGAGAACCGCCTCGCTGCCCAGCGCTACGAGGTCGCGTACTGGCGCAAGCTGCTCTATCCGGTGGGGGTGCTGGTGATGGTGCTGCTCGCGCTGCCCTTCGCCCAGTTGCCGCGTCGGGCGAGCGCCGGGCCGCGGGTGTTCGCCGGCATCATGCTCGGGCTGGCCTTCTATTTCACCAGCACGCTGGTGGCCCATCTGGGCGTGCTCTACGAGTGGGCCCCGATCCTGCCCGCGATTGCCGCGCCCGCGCTGTTCCTCGCGATGGCGGTGGGTCTGGTGCGCTGGTTCGAGCGCGGCTGACCGTCAGCGGGGAACGCGGACGATCCGGGTACCGGCGAGCCGGTCATGCAGGAACTGCCGGTCGCGGTCGACCAGCGCCCACAGGAAGCCGATGCCGGCGACGAGCGCGCAGGGCCACGCGAGCGCGTAGCGCACGACGGCGCTGCGCAGGTCGAGCGGCGCGCCGTCCGCGCGGTCGAGCCGCAGGCGCCAGGTCCGCATCGGCAATGTCTGGCCGCCGCGCATCCAGAAGCCGCAGAAGTATCCACCGGTGACCGCGACGAGCCAGGCGCGCAGCGCCCAGACGCCCCCTGGCGTCGCCTGCAGCTGGCCGGTGAGGATCCCGTGCGCGCCCTGCCAGACGAGCGTGGCGAGCAGCACCACCGCGGTGCGGATCAGGGCCTCGTAGACCAGGCTGGCAAGACGGGGCAGCAGTTCGGCCCGCGCCAGGGGTGACCCGCCGCCTGCCACGCGCCCGGCGCCTAGGGCTGAGCCTGCGGGTTGCCCTCGGGGGGCGGCGCATCGCCGCTCGCGGCGGACGCGCGCGCGGCCGTCCAGCGCCGTGCGACTTCCTGGCGCTGCTCGGCGGGAAGCGCGCGCAACTGCTGGTAGTTGCGGCGCGCGAGTTCGCGCTCTTCCCCGGACAACTGGGCCCATTCCACCAGGCGCGAGCGTGCGCGCTCGCGCTGCTCGGCGCTGACCTTCGTCTGCCGCTGCGCGAGGCCCACGAGCTTGCGCCGGGTCGGCGCCGGTAGCGCGTCCCACTGGTCGGACAGCGGCGCGAGGAAGTGCCGCTCGGCGGCCGTCAGGCGGGACCAGTCCGCACCCGTGGGGGTGGTGCTTGCGGGGGTCGGACCCGCGGGCGCGGCGCCCGCGACCGGCCCGCCCGCCAGACCGGCGAGCAGCGCCCCTGCGCATGCGGCGTGCCGGAGAACGCGCATCGCGTCAGGGCTGGGCGTCGGCCGGGCGCTTGAGCCAGGCGTCGAAACCGTCTTCGATGTAGGCGGTGACCGGGAGGTCGTCGGCGAGGATCGACAGGTCCAGGTCGAGGTCGCCGCCGGATTCGCGCGCGGACCAGGCCGTGAAGCCACCGGTGGCGATCGCGGCCAGCAGCAACGACGTGGCCAGCCACAGGCGGGGACCGGCGAGCCAGCCCGGCCGCGGCCCGTCCACGCCGGCCCAGGCCACCGCCCACGCCAGCCGGCCGCGCGGACGGAAGTCGGCGCGCGCCAGCGCTGCCTTGCGGGCGATCTGGAGCCGGGTGGTGGTGTCGGCATCGACGCGCGCCAGGCTGTCATCGAGCAGGCGCGCGACCCGCTGTCCGAATTGCGCGTCGCTCACAGGGTGATTCCCTTGCGTTCAAGCCAGTGCGCGAGCGCATGGGTCGCACGGGAGCAGTGGGTCTTGACGCTGCCCTCGGAGCACCCCATCGCGGCCGCGGTTTCGGCCACATCGAGTTCCTCCCAGTAACGCAGCAGGAAGGCCTGTCGTTGACGCGCCGGCAGCGCGGCCAGGGCTTCCTCAATGATTTCAAGGGTTTGGATTCTTTGCAGGCGGTCTGCCGGGTTGATCCCCTCGCCCGCGGGGTCGGCCTGGGCCTGCAGCGCGTCGATCGGGTCGGTGTCGTCGTCCTCGCGCTGTGGCAGCAGTGCGGAGGCCGGAGTCACCCACGCGTTGCGCACCCGGGCGCGCCGGAACCAGTCGCGGATGCCGTTCTGGAGGATCCGCTGGAACAGCATCGGCAGCTCGTCCGCGGGCCGGCTCGCGTATTTCTCCGCGAGTCGCATCATCGCCTCCTGCACGATGTCGAGCGCGGCCTCGCCGTCGCGCACCGCGTAGTTGGCCTGCTTCCAGGCGCGGCGCTCGACCTCGGCGAGAAAACCGGCAAGTTCGCTTTCGGAGGCCAGGGCAATCCTCGTGCGGTTCGGGTCGGGCACGACCCGGGGCGGTCGAGCGGCGCGTGATGGTAACAAACGCCCGGACCCGGGCCGCGGAGGACGGCCACGCGCGCCGGCCGGGCGAGGGCTGCGCGGCGGACGTCCTTCGCTTGACCGGTCGCCGGCGGGCCGGTAAGTTCACCGATTCTCTGCGCCCAGCACTGGCGCGCAGGTGCGCTGACCGGGCCGATCGACGCACGATCGCCCCCTCCGCACGACCCCGCCCGGCCGATGGCGGGGCGACTCCGAGACGGACATCTCCAATGGACAGGATCGCGACGGACGTGATGGAACTCACCGGGGCGGAGATCGTCATCCGCTGCCTGCAGGAAGAGAAGGTCGAGTTCGTATACGGCTATCCCGGCGGCGCGGTCCTGTACCTGTACGACGAACTGGCCAAGCAGGACCGGGTGAAGCACATCCTGGTGCGCCACGAGCAGGCAGCGGTGCACGCGGCCGACGGCTACGCGCGCTCGTGCCAGCGGCCGGGGGTGGCGCTGGTGACCTCCGGGCCGGGGGTGACCAACGCGGTGACCGGGATCGCGACCGCGTACATGGACTCCATCCCGATGGTGATCATCACCGGTCAGGTGCCCACGCACGCGATCGGCCAGGACGCCTTCCAGGAAGTCGACACCGTGGGCATCACCCGCCCGTGCGTCAAGCACAATTTCCTGGTGAAGGACGTGGCCGAACTCGCGGCCACCATCCGCAAGGCATTCGTGATCGCGACCACCGGTCGCCCGGGTCCGGTACTGGTCGACATCCCGAAGGATGTCACCACCCAGCGCGCGGTGTTTGCCTACCCGCAGGACGTGCCCATGCGCTCCTACAACCCGGTCGCGCGCGGGCATGCGGGTCAGATTCGCAAGGCGGTGCAGATGCTGCTCGAGGCCCGGCGGCCGATGATCTACACCGGCGGCGGTGTGGTGCTCGGCGAGGCGGCCCCGGAACTCACGCGACTGGTGCGTGAACTCGGCTTCCCGTGCACCAACACCCTGATGGGGCTGGGCGGGTATCCGGGCACCGATCGCCAGTTCGTCGGCATGCTCGGCATGCACGGCACCTACGAGGCGAACATGGCGATGCAGCACTGCGACGTGCTGCTCGCGGTGGGCGCGCGCTTCGATGACCGCGTGATCGGCAACCCGCGCCACTTCCACCAGGAGGAGCGGCGGATCATCCACATCGACATCGATCCCTCCTCGATCTCCAAGCGGGTGAAGGTGGACGTGCCGATCGTCGGCGGGGTGAAGGAGGTGCTCGCCGAGATGCTCGCCCAGCTCGCCGCAGGCGGCGAGCGCCCCGACGCGACCGCGCTCGCCGACTGGTGGAAGCAGATCGAAGCCTGGCGCAGCCGCGACTGCCTGCGCTACGACCGCGAGAGCGCGGTGATCAAGCCGCAGTCGGTGGTCGAGGCCCTCTATCGCGTGACTGGCGGCGATGCCTACGTCACCTCCGACGTGGGCCAGCACCAGATGTGGGCCGCGCAGTTCTACAAGTTCGACCAGCCGCGCCGCTGGATCAATTCGGGCGGGCTGGGCACGATGGGGTTCGGGCTGCCCTCGGCGATGGGCGTGCAGCTCGCACACCCCGATGCGCCCGTTGCCTGCGTCACCGGCGAGGCGAGCATCCAGATGTGCATCCAGGAACTGTCGACCTGCCGGCAGTACCGCCTGCCGATCAAGGTCGTCATGCTCAACAACCGCTACATGGGCATGGTTCGCCAGTGGCAGGAGTTCTTCCATGGCAACCGGCACGCCGAGTCCTACATGGATGCGCTGCCGGATTTCGTGCGACTCGCCGAGGCCTACGGGCACGTGGGCATGCGCATCGAGCGGCCGGCCGACGTCGAAGGGGCCCTGCGCGAGGCCTTTGCGATGAAGGACCGGCTGGTGTTCATGGACTTCATCACCGACGAGACCGAGAACGTGTTCCCGATGGTGCCCGGCGGCAAGGGCCTGTCGGAGATGATCCTCGTCTGACCCGCCCCCGGCCCCGGGGGCCGCGGCCGCCCGGTCCGGATCGCGCGCGCCGGCGCGCCGCGGCGTCGCCCGCCCACACGGATAGACCATGCGTCACAT
>JBIPNU010000164.1:0-5932 GCA_044370615.1 Burkholderiales bacterium | reverse complement strand
ATGCCGGTGGTGGTGCGCACCGCCAACGGCGCCGGCTCGCGCTTCGGCGCGCAGCACTCGCAGTCGCTGGAGAACTGGGCGATGGCCGTGCCCGGCCTGAAGGTGGTGGCGCCGGCCTATCCGGCCGACGTCAAGGGCCTGCTGGCCGCGGCGGTGCGCGACAACGACCCGGTGGTGTTCTTCGAGCAGAAGTCGCTCTACCCGATGAAGGGCGAGGTGCCCGACGGCGAGCACTACGAGCCGCTGGGCAAGGCCAAGGTGCTGCGTCGGGGCGGCGATTGCACCATCGTCGCGCTGGCGGCGATGGTGCATCGGGCGATGGACGCGGCCGAGGTGCTCAAGCGCGACCATGGCATCGATGCCACGGTGATCGACGTGCGCTCCCTCGTGCCGCTGGATACCCAGACCATCCTCACCGAGGTGGCGCGTACCGGGCACCTGGTCACCGTCGAGGAAAACCCGCGGCTGTGCGGTTGGGGCGCCGAGATCGCCTCGATCGTCACCGAGGAGTGCTTCTGGGACCTCGACGGCCCGATCGTGCGCATCACCACCCCGCACATCCCGCTGCCCGCGGCCGACGCGCTCGAGGACAACACCATCCCCTCGGTCGCCCGCATCGTGGAGACCGTCCGTACCCGCATCGACTGACCCGCACCCGGCGCGGCGGGCGCGAGGCCGGTCGCGCGCCCGCCCCGCTTCCACCCCCGAAGGTCCAACCGCCGAGCCGGCACCGTACCGGCAGGGCCACCGCTGGAGGAGATTCCCATGATGAAGCGTGCGATTCGACTGTCCGCCGATATCCGACGTCGTACGTTGCTGGGCATGGTCGCGGCCGTGGTCGCCGTCGGCCTGGCGGCCGGCGGCAGCGCGGTTGCGCAGAAGTCCGGTGGCCCGGACATCGTGCTGGTGAACGGGCGCATCGCGACGGTGGACGACCAGTTCCGTTTCGTGCAGGCGCTGGCGATCACCGGCGAGCGCATCACCGCGGCCGGCAGCAACGGCGACATCCGCCGCCTGGCCTCGCCCGCCACCCGGATCATCGACCTCGAAGGCCGTACCGTGATCCCCGGGCTGATCGACAACCACTCGCACTGGATCCGCGCCGCCGAGCACAACGAACTGCGTTTCGACGGGATCACCTCGCGGCGGCAGGCCCTCAGGTTGCTGGCCGATCGCGTGCGCGCGACGCCGCCGGGCGAATGGATCGCGGTGCTGGGTGGATGGTCCGAGGAGCAGTTCCTCGACGAAGCGCGTGGCTTCCCGACGGCGGAGATCGACGCGATCGCGCCCAACCACCCGGTGGTGCTGCAGTCGGTCTACAACCACAGTTACCTCAATACCGCCGCGCTGCGCGCGGCGAAGATCGACGAGTCCACGCCCAACCCGCCCAACGGCGTGATCGAGAAGGATGCGGGCGGGCGTCTCACCGGCGTGGTGCGCGGCGCAGGCGGCGTGGCCTTCGTCGCGGCGAAGATCCCGCTCAAGGACCGCGACGCCTGGCTCGAGAACACCCGCCGCCTGGTCGCCGAACTCAATTCGATGGGCATCACGGCGTGGATGGATGCCGGTGGCCGCGGCATGAGCGCGCGCCACTACGAGCCCTACGCCGAACTGCTGCGCCGCGGCGAGCTCAACGTGCGCGTCTACTGGACCACCATCCGCCAGCCCGCCACGCCCGAGCAGGTGGACAAGGTGGTCGCCGAGATCCCGACGCTGCGGCCGTTCCAGGGCAACGACATGATGAACCATGTCGGCTTCGGCGAGTCTCTCTACGGCCCCGCCACCACCCAGCTGCTGCGCAAGACCGGCAATCCGCAGCCTGCGGCCATCGCGCAGGCGATGCGCATCGTGCGCGCGCTCGCCGAGAAAGGCATCTACCTCAACGCGCACGTCGAGATGGAGGACTCGATCGACGCATTCCTCGACGGCTACGAGAAGATCGCCCGCGACTTTCCGATCCGCGGACTGCGCTGGTCGTACTCGCACCTCGACCAGGTGACCAACGCCCAGCTCGATCGCATGAAGCGACTGGGCATGACCGCCCAGATCCACACCCGCCCGCTGATCCAGGGCGTGCTCATGCACCGCGTGCACGGCGAGCGCGCGTGGGAGATGCCGCCGTTCCGCCGCATCCAGGACAGCGGCATCCTCTGGGGGCTGGGCTCGGACGCGACCGCGGTCACCACGTCCAACCCGTTCTACTCGCTCGGCTTCGCGGTCTCCGGGAAGATGGTCGGCGGACACCACGTGAACCGCTCCACCATCACCCGCGAGGAGGCGCTGATCGCGCACACCCGCAGCAACGCGTTCATCGTGTTCCAGGAGTCCAACCTCGGTTCGCTGACCCCCGGGCGCTATGCCGACCTGCTGGTGCTCGACCGCGACTACTTCCGCGTGCCCGCCGACCAGATCAAGGACATCCGTCCGCTGATCACGATGGTCAACGGGCGCATCGTCCACGACGCGATGCCGCGCTAGACCCCAGCCGAGACGGCCGCCCCGCCCGATGACCACCGCCTCCCGCGCTCCCCACCGCAGGCCTGTCCGCGCGCCGGTGGCCACGCGCCCGGCCGGTCCCGACTCGCCGTCGCGCCGCGGCGTGCTGGCGGCGCTGGCGGGCTCCGCGCTGGGCGGGTGTGCCGGGGCGGTGCAGGTGCCGGCCCGGCCCACGGCCGATCTCCTGCTCACCGGGGGGCGCATCGCCACGCTCGATGATCGCCAGCCCTTCGCCGAAGCGCTGGCGGTCCGGGACGGACGGGTGCTGGCCGTCGGGCGCGCGGCCGACCTCGCCCCGCTTGCGGGGCCGGCGACCCGACGCATCGACCTGGCGGGCCGGACCGTGATTCCCGGCCTGATCGACAACCACACCCACGTGATCCGCGCGGCCGAGCGCTGGACCCAGGAGGTGCGCCTCGACGGGCTGACCACGCGTCGCGCCGCCTTCGAGGCGATCGCCACGCGCGCGCGCGCCTCTCGGCCGGGTGACTGGGTGGTGGTGCTGGGCGGCTGGACCGAGGACCAGTTCACCGACGAGAAGGCGGGCTTCACCCGCGAGGAACTCGATCGCGCGGCCCCCCGCAACCCGGTGTTCCTGCAGGTGCTGTTCGCCCGCGGCTACGCCAACACGCTGGCGTTGCGGGCGGCGGGCATGGACGCACAGCCGGCCGATCGCACGCGCGTGCTGCCGCCGCCCGCGCTGCGGCGCATGCACGAGGCGATGCCCGCGGTCGAGCCCGAGGCCTGGCGCGAGGGCGTACGCCGGCTGATGGGCGATCTCGGGCGCGTGGGCGTGACCTCGGTGCTGGACGTGGGTGGCAACGGATTCACGCAGGCGCACTACCGTCCGTTCATCGAGGCCGATGCCCGCGGCGAACTCACGGTTCGCGTGGGCTGGCTGCAGTTCACCGAGGCGGCCAGCGCCGAACAGGCGCAAGCCGTGGCCGCGCGCCTGGCCGCCGGGCGACCCGGGCCGGGCAGCCCCTTCTTCCACTGCGTGGGCATCGGCGAGAACCTCTACACGCCGGCCAACGACAACACCTACCAGGCGTTCCAGCCCGGCGGCGACGCGGCGCGGGGCTGGGGAACGGTGGCGCGCGCCGCGGTGCGCCACGGATGGCACATCCACCAGCACGCCACCCACGACAGCACCATCGCGATGCTGCTCGACGAGATCGAGGCGATCGACCGCGACACGCCGGTGCGTCCGCTGCGCTGGACGCTCGCGCACGTGGACGGCGTATCGGAGGCGAGCCTCGCCCGCATGCGCCGGCTGGGCATGGGCGTCACCGTGCACAGCCGCCCGTCGATCCAGGGGCAGATGGTGATCCGCCGCTGGGGAGGCGTCGGGCGCGACATGCCCGACCTGCAGCGCATCCAGGCGAGCGGCCTGCCCTGGGGGCTGGGTACCGACACCACCGTGGTGGCGCCCTACAACCCGTTCGTGTCGCTGTGGTGGGCGGTCACCGGCCGCATGCTCGATGGCACGCGGGTGAACGATCGCACGATCACGCGCGAACAGGCGCTCGTCGCCCACACCCGCAGCAACGCGTGGTTCCTGTTCCGCGAGGCCGAACTCGGGGTCCTGCAGCCGGGCAAGGCCGCGGACCTCGTCGTGCTCGATCGCGACTATTTCACCGTCCCGGAGGATGCGATCCGGGACATCCGCCCGCTGCTGACCCTGGTCGGTGGTCGGGTGGCCTACGACAGCGGGGCCCTGCGTGGCCTTGCCGGCAACGAAGGACGGACATAGCGATGGACATCATCATGCCGCAGCTCGGCGAGACGGTCGCCGAGGGCACGGTCAGCCGCTGGTACAAGAAGGTGGGCGACGAGATCCGCGCCGACGAGACCCTGTTCGACGTGGAGACCGACAAGGTCAACACCGAGATCCCCTGCCCGGTGGCAGGCGTGCTGGCGGAGATCCGCGTGCCGGAGGGGGCCACCGCCAAGGTGGGGGCGGTGCTCGCCGTGGTGCGCGAAGCCGGTCAGGCGGTGTCCGTGCCGGTGACGCCGGCGCCCGAGGCATCGGCGCCCGCGCCAGCCGCAGCCCTGCCGCCGGTAGCCTCGGCGACCGGCTCCCCCGGGGGCTGGGCGGCGCCCCCCGCGTCCGCGCCGGTTGCGCGCGGTGGCGACGCCTCCCGCCCGCTCTCGCCGGTGGTGCGCAAGCTCGCCGCCGAGCACGGTATCGACCCGACGCAAATCTCCGGGACCGGCCGCGGCGGGCGGGTCACCCGCGAGGACATGCTGGCCGCAGTCGCCGCGCGCGCAAGCGAGCCGGTTGCTGCGGGACCCGCGGTGCCACCCGCACCGGCGAGGGTTGCCCCGGCCGCAGCCCCCGCGCCGGCGGTGTCGATCGCGCCGATAGCCGGGGCCCCGGCCTCCACCGGGCCGGCCGAGCGGGTCCGGCTCAACGCCGTCCGGCGACGCACCGCCGAGCACCTTGCGCGCGCCTGGGTCACGGTGCCCGCAGTGCTGCAGGCCGTCGAGGTCGACTACCTGCGGATCGAGGAGGCGCGCCGCGCCGCGGGCGCCGCGTGGAAGGCCCGCGAGGGCTTCTCGCTCACCTACCTGCCGTTCATCGCGCGCGCGGTCTCGATCGCGCTCGCGAAGTTCCCGCGCCTGAACGCCAGCGTCGACGGCGACGAGCTGGTGCTGCACCGTCGCATCAACCTCGGCATTGCCGTGGACGTCAACTTCGACGGCCTCATGGTGCCGGTGATCAAGGACGTGCCGTCGAAGTCGCTGCCGCAGATCGCGCGCGAGATCAACGACCTTGCCCAGCGCGCGCGCGCCAACCGGCTGCGCCCGGACGACCTGTCCGAGGCCACCTATACGCTCTCGAACTCCGGCGTCTTCGGCACCGAGATCACCGCCCCGATCGTCAACGTGCCTCAGGTGGCGATCCTGTCCACCGACGGGGTGCGCAAGAAGCCGGTGGTGATCGAAGGTCCGGCGGGCGATGCGATCGCGATTCGACCGGTCGGGCTGCTCGCCCAGTGTTTCGATCACCGCGCGGTGGACGGCGCGTATTCGGCTGCCTTCCTGAAGGAGGTGCGCACGGTGATGGAGACCCGGCACTGGACCCAGGACCTGGAGGCCTGAACGCATCGGTTGCCGGCCCGCGATCACGCTCGCGCAGGCAGGATCGCACGCGCGGCGCCGACAGCCCCTCCGGTGGGCCCGGTCGCGGGCAACCGGACCGGGCGATCGCCTGGCACCGCAGGCCCACCAGCCCTCGACGCACCTGCCGTGCCGGGCCACCGACCCCTGTCATTTGCCACTCCCGTCAACGCCTGTTCCCGCCGGCCCTGCCTGCCGGCCCCCCCGCGCCGCCCCGGCGGCCCTCCCACAGCCAGGAGAATGACCCGATGAGCCTGACCGACCGTCAACGCCGCCGCGCGATCAGCGGCTCCCTCGCGCTGGGTGCCGCCGC
>JBIPNU010000163.1:0-5938 GCA_044370615.1 Burkholderiales bacterium | reverse complement strand
GCCGTGGCACGCGCGCGGGTGAGCGGGGCAGGGATGTGCCCGGTGGGGTGGCAGGGGCCGGAGCCGGGGCGTGGGCGGGGTCGAGGGCAGGGTCAGTAGCAGGGGCAGGCGCAGGCGGGCAGGGACGGGCGGGTAGTCGGGATGCCTGCTGTGCGGGAGGGGGCGAGGGTCCGGGCGACCGCGGCGGTGAACGCGCCGAGGGCGTGAACGAGGCGGGCGACCTTCGAGACGGATGTGCCGCCCCCGGGCACGCGGCCCGGCGAGCGAACGGGACCGGTGGGACCGGAGGGTGGGACGACCCCCGTGGATCACGGAGTGCGCACGCTGTCCTGTCTACCGGAACGCGGCGTGCTCAGGTGCCGTTGACGACCGGGGCTTGCGTCGACGCGCCTGCCGGGGCGGGCTCGGGGTGCGTGAACACGACCGTTCCCGGCAGCGCGGCCTCGACCGCACGCTCGATCCGATCGAGTTCGTCGTGGGCATGCTGCACCGTCCAGTCGCCGGGCACCTGCACGTCAACGTACGCGAACTGCCGCGACCCGGCGCGGCGGGTGCGAAGATTCGCGAATCCCAGTTCGGGGGTCGAGAGCGCGGCGAGAGCCTGTTCGATGCGCGAGCGGTCGGGCTCGGGCAGCGCGCTGTCCATCAGGCCGTGGGCGGACGCGCGGACCAGCTGTCCACCCTCGCGCAGGATATGCAGCCCGACGGCCATCGCCACCAGCGCGTCGAGCTGGAGCCAGCCGGTGAGCCCGACCAGCGCGATGCCAGCGATGACCCCCGCCGAGGTCCACACGTCGGCCATCAGGTGCCGGGCGCCGCCTTCGAGCGCGATCGATCGGTGCCGCGCGGCGGCCCGCCGCATCGCGAGCGCGACGCCGAGGTTGATCGCGCTGGCGGCCACCGACACCGCGAGGCCGAGGCCCACCGACTCCAGCGGCTCGGGCGCGAACAGTCGACCTGTGGCGGCCCACAGGATGGCCAGCCCCGCACCCACCACCAGCAGTCCCTCGAATCCACTGGAGAAGTATTCGGCCTTGGTGTGCCCGAAGGGGTGGTCGTCGTCGGCCGGCGCGTGGGCGATGGTGATCATCCACAGTGCGAAGGTCGCGCCGGCGAGGTTCACGAAGGACTCCAGCGCGTCGGACGCGAGCCCGATCGATCCGGTGAGCCACCAGGCAAGTGCCTTGAGCGTGATCGTGGCCACCGCGGCGGCGGTGGAGATCTGGAAGTAGTGGCGGGGCGTCATCAGGCGCTCGTCGACCGACCGGCGAGTCCGGTCGCGCAGCAAGCGTGCCACAGCTTCGCGTCATCGGGGATGGCAAGGCCCGCCGGGCGGGACCGATCGGACGGCACGACGCGCAGACCGCACGCCCGTCGCCCCGCGCTCATCGAGAAGGAAATGCCGGTTCACCCTCGCGGCGCGACCGCGCGCATGCCGGGTACGACCGGCAACGCCCCGGGAGGGAGCCGGTCCTTCAGCCGCGCCCCACGAACGGCATCGACGTGGGAAGAAGGGTCATGTTCAGCATGTTGACCGATGGCGGCATGCGGGCTGCCTGGACCACGGAGGCGGCGATGTGGAGGAGATCAAGCCGGGTCTCCGCGCGCATCGTGCCGTCGGCCTGCAGCGCACCCTTCTCCACGTGCGCCGTCATCGCCGTGGCGGCATTGCCGATGTCGATCTGGCCGACGGCGATGCCGTGGGCTCGCCCGTCCAGCGCCGCCGCGCGCGTCATGCCCAGCACCGCATGCTTGGTCGCTGTGTAGGCGATCGACTCCGGACGGGGCGCGTAGGCCGCGAGCGATCCGTTGTTGATGATCCGACCGCCGGAGGGCCGCTGGGACTTCATGAGCGCGAAGGCCTGCTGCAGCACGTTGAACATGCCGTCGACGTTGGTGCCGATGGCGTCTCTCCACTCGGGCTCGGTGACTTCGTCCACCTGACGATGCGGGGGAAATACGCCCGCGTTGTTGAAGAGCGCGATCACCGCGACGCGGTCGCGCACGTCGAGCGCGACCGTCCAGGCTTCGACGGTCGACGGACGGGTGTCGCGAGCGACGGCGGCGACCTCCTGCAGCGCGGAGAGGCTGCGCGCGGCGAGCACCACCGTCCACCCGTCATCGAGCAGCGCTTGCGCGCAGGCCGCGCCGATCCCGCGCGAGGCCCCGGTGACCAGCGCGATCCCGCGAGGGGTTCCGGACTCCGTGTCTACCATGGCAGCGAGTAGGTCTTGATGCTGGTGTAGTTCCGGCAGGACTCCTGGACCCCTTCCTTCACACCGGTGCCGGAATCCTTGATGCCGCCAAAGGGCGTGACCTCGAGCCGATAGCCCGGGACCTCCCAGATGTTCACCGTACCGACATGCAGCTCGCGCACGAAACGCATGATGTCGGGCAGGCGATCGGTGCATACGCCCGAAGACAATCCGAAGCGCGTGGAGTTCACCATCGCGATCGCCTCATCGATCGTTGCGAAGGTCATGATCGGGGATACCGGCCCGAAGGTCTCCTCGCGAACGAGCTCCATCGAGGGATCGACGCGGTCGATCACCGTGGGCGCGTAGGAGGCACCCGAGCGCCGGTGGCCGTGGAGCAGGCGTGCGCCCCCGGCGATCGCATCATCGACGCGCGCGGCGATGGCTCGCGCGGAGGCCTCGTCGATGACTGTCCCCATGTCCATCGTCGGATCGAGCGGACTGCCGTAGCGCCATTGCTGCGTCTTCTCGACCAGGGCTTCGGTGAAGGCCGGCCGGATGCGTTCGTGGACGAAGATGCGCTTGACGGCCGTGCATCGTTGGCCCGAGTTTGCATACGAGCCCGAGGCGGCCAGCGCGGCTGCGCGTTCGATGTCCGCATCGTCCATCACGACCAGCGCGTCATTGCCACCGAGCTCGAGGACGGTGCGCTTGTAGCCCGAGATGGAGGCGATGAACTTGCCGGAGGGCACGCCGCCGGTGAAGGTCACCAGCTCCGTATCCGGATGGGCCACCATCGCGGGTACCAGTTCGCGCGGGTCTCCGGTGATGACCGAGAACATCGCCGGAGGCAGGCCACACTCGTAGAGCAGGTCGGCAAACTGGAGGGCGGCGAGGGGTGTGCGCTCGCTGGGCTTGAGCACGATGCGATTGCCCGTGGCGATCGCGGGCGCGACCTTGTGCACCACCTGGTTGAGCGGGTGGTTGAAGGGCGTGATCGCGGCGATGACGCCAAGCAGGGGTTCGCGGACGGTGTGGACCCTTCGGGAGCGCCCGTGGGCGGTGAGATCGCAGGAAAATGACTGCCCGTCGTCGACCAGCGCCTGGTGCGCGGCGAACTGCAACACGTCGCCGGATCGACGGACCTCGTAGCGCGCATCCTTGAGGCAGAGACCCGACTCCAGCGAGATGGTCAGCGCGAAGGCTTCCGCCCGCTCCGCGAGAAGTCCGGCCGCCCGGGCGAGGATGCCGTGCCGCTGGTGGCGCGCGAGTCGTTCCTGGCACGCGCGTGCCTGCGCAAACGCGCTCTCGATGTCATCCGGACTCGCGCGCGGAACCGAGGAGACGATATCCCCGGACCACGGGTGGCGGACGTCGAGCCACTCGCGAGCGCCAATCAGGTTTCCAGCGATCCGCATGGGCTCGCGCGAGGCGATGCGTTCGGTTGCCGAGTCGGCGGAAGGCTGGAGGGCTTGCACCGCACGCCTGCTGGATGTCGAGGGCGAGGTGCCCGCAGGGCTCACGTCCGGCGGCATCGCTCGACCACCGCCAGGTACTCGGACAGCGCGGGCGTTGCGAGCCCCGAACACTTGGCCCGATCGTCCCACTGGCGCAGGCGGACAGCGTCCCGCGCATGCGCGAGCGCAGCGAAGGCGGTCGCCGCCCGTGCGTCGAGAGGGCCGCCCTGGAGTTCGAGCGAGCGAACCGATACCGGGGACAACCGTGCGTGGTAGCCGGGATCGGTCGCGCACAGAAAGCGCTTGGCCTGCACGTGAAGTGCGATCGGTCCGGTCACGGCCTCGTCGAACCACTGGCCGAGCCACACCGCGCCGATCGACTCGTGTTCGTCGTCCTCACCGGAGTGCAGCGCGTTCGCTGCGTCGCGATGCAGCAGGTGGCCGATGTCGTGCAGCAGCGCGGCGGCCACGAGGGCGTCGCCCGCGCCCTCCGACTGCGCGAGCTGCGCGCACTGCAGCGCGTGCTCGATCTGCGTGACCGACTCGCCGTAGGCAAGGGGCCCCTGCGCATCGAACAGCGCGCGGATGCGCGCGATCGGATCGGCAGCGTCAGCGACCGGTGGCATGGCGTGTCATCCATTGAAACAGGGAAGGTCGACCATAGCCGGCGAATTCGAAGGTTCGGTGACAAGGGCGTGACTTGCGCATGACAGCCACTGCCCGGGACCTGCTGCCGGTACCCTCGCTGCCGATCGAAACCTGCGAGGGGATGCGAGTGGGCGAAGCGAGCGACCGGCGGTTGGTCACGATCCTCGGGACGACCCAGACCCTGGGGTGGGCATCGTCGCTGTACCTGCCTGCGATCCTCGCGGCTCCCATGGCCGACAGCCTCGAGGTGTCCCGCCCGACCCTCTACGCCGCGTTCACGCTGGCCCTGTTCGCGTCAGCCGGGGTCGTGCCCTGGGCCTGCCGGCAGGTCGATCGACGCGGCGGTCGATCGCTCCTCGCCGCGAGCAGCGTGACCTTCGCGATCGGCCTGCTGCTGCTCGCGACATGCACCAGCCCGGCCGGGCTGGTCGCCGGGTGGCTGGTCATCGGTCTCGCGATGGGCGCCGGACTCTACGAGGTGGCCTTCTCCAGCATCGTGCGCCTGCGCGCGGGACAGGGCGCTCGCGCGATCGCGGGCGTGACGCTCGTGGCGGGGTTCGCGAGCACGATCGGCTGGCCACTGTCGAGCCTGCTCGAGGCACAGGCCGGATGGCGCGGGGCCTGCGCCGCCTGGGCCGCTCTTCACCTTTGCGTCGGCCTGCCGTTGCACCTCTGTCTGCCGCGGCGGGTGCCCCACGTTGCAGCGGCGAATCCGGGATCCCGGGAGAACGCCCATCCTGGGGCGCCTGACCATGACCCGCACGGGCGGCGGATGCTTGTTCTGCTCGCCTTCGTGTTCGCGGTGACCTGGTTCATCGCCTCCGCGATGGCGGCCCATCTTCCAGGACTCCTCGAGGCGGCCGGCGCGACGCCCGCGGCTGCGGTAGCGCTCGCTGCCCTGTTCGGTCCCGCGCAGGTCGTGGCCCGCCTGCTGGAGTACGGGTTGATCGGGCGTGTCTCACCCCTCGCCTCGGCCCGGGTCGCCGCCCTGGGACACCCGTTGGGGGGCGTTGCGCTGCTGATCGCCGGGATGCCGGTGGCCGCGATGTTCGTGCTCGCGCACGGTGCCGGCAACGGCGTACTGACGATCGCCAAGGGAACGCTGCCGCTCGCGCTGTTCGGTCCCGTCGGCTACGGGCATCGGCAGGGCTGGATCGCGATGCCCGCGCGGATCGCGCAGGGTGTCGCCCCGCTGCTGTTCGGCCTCGCCTTCGATCGCTGGGGAGCAGCCGCGCTGTGGCTCACCGTGCTGCTGGGCGCAGCCGCAGCCGTGGCGCTGGCGTGCGTGCGGCCACTGTCCGGCGCCGGCCGCGTGCCTCGCGACTGAAACATGAACGTCTTTGTCCTGTCACGTGCATGCGAGACGCTTCGGCACCCTCAGGGAGTTGACAGGCCATGCTCGAGATCGGTGCAGTCGCGAAGTCCTACGGTAACGTACAGGCACTGAAGTCGATCAGCCTGCAGATTCCGGCTGGACAGATGGTGGGCGTGATCGGTCGATCCGGTGCTGGCAAGTCGACCCTTCTGCGGATGGTCAATCGGCTCGCCGACCCGACCGCAGGCAGGATCGCCTGGTCGGGTACCGAGGTGACGTCGCTTCGCGGCCGGGCGCTGCTCGAGTGGCGAGCACGCTGCGCG
>JBIPNU010000422.1:0-3159 GCA_044370615.1 Burkholderiales bacterium | reverse complement strand
CCTCGATGATCCGCATCAGCATCGCCATGTAGTCACCGAACACGGGCGAGTGCCGCCATGACGGCGGATCGGGCTCGGTCAGCGCCCGCAGGCCCCGGATGAAGCGGGCTGGCTCGTACTCGTGGCAGCAGGGCTGTCCGTAGGCAGGGTCGAGCCCGCCGCCGCGAAGGATCGTCCCGGCTCCGGCAAAGCTGGTGTAGTGATAGACGATCATGAACCGGTCAGTCGCGGAAAGTGGGCGGGCAGTCGAGCCTGCGTGGGAGCGGCGCCCCGCCGCGTAAAGCGCTGCTGGGTCGGGAAGAGTATGTACCTGCAATAGAGAGTTTGCTATTTTCCCGCCGTGCGGTGTTTGGCGCTCAAGAGAGGGTGGTCGTGCGAAAAGTCCTGGTCATCCTGGCGGAACTCAGCGACACCGACGCCGACTGGCTCGCTACCCATGGCGAACGGCGGCACCTTGCTCCTGGAACCCTCCTCATCCAGGAGGGGGCTTTCATCGACTCGATATATGTGATCCTCGAAGGTTCAATGTCCGTTCTGTCTGGCGCGGGCGCCATGCTGGCCGAGGTTGGCGCGGGCGAGGTGCTGGGCGAAATGTCCTTGATCGATTCCAGCCCGGCAGCGGCTTCGATCCGGGTGAATCAGGCCTCGCTCGTGCTGGCGATCCCGAAGTCGAGCCTGCAGGGCAAGCTGCAATCCGACACGGCCTTCGCGGCCCGCTTCTACCGCGCGCTGTGCATGTTCATGGCTACGCGTATACGCGGCACGATCAGGCGCATGGGCTACGGGGACGCGACACCTGCGGCTGAACTCGATCCTGACGAACTGGATGTCGACACGCTCGGCAGGGTGCATCTGGCTGGAGCCCGCTTCGAGCGCATGCTGAAGCGGTTGGCCGGGGTATAGCCGGTGCCGCGATCGGTCTGCGCACTCCTGCTCACCGCCCTGCTCGTGCAGGCGCCAGCCGGTGTCGCGGCAGAATTGCTCGCGCCATCGCCGGCCCCCGCGTCGACGCTGTCGGTCTCGTCGGCGCGGCCGCTTTCTCTGGAAACGGCGCTGCGCCAGGCGCTCGCGACCAATCCGGGAACGCAGATCCGGCGCGAGGATCTCGAGGCAGCCGAGGCTGCGGTGCTTCAGGCCCAGGGCATTTTCGATCCCGTGCTCGGGGCGAGCGTCGGTCGCTCGCGTACATTGCGGCCGCTGCGCAACGACGAGATCATCGCCTTTCAGGCGCTGGGTTATGACCTTCGCAACGCGCAGATCCAGCAGACGACGACCTACCAGTTGGGCGCCGCGCGGACCCTGCTCAACGGAACATCGCTGGGCGCTGGTTTCCTCGTTTCCTCGAACGTCGACAGCGTCCAGTCTGCCGCGGGCGTCCCGTCGCAGATGACCGGGGCGATCACATTTTCCGTGCGCGTACCGTTGGCAAGAAACTCCGGGCGTGCGACCGTTGGGGCAGAGTTCGATGCGGCGCGCGCCGAGGTCGACGCGGCGCGGGCGGAAATCCATCACGGCAATGCCGTGCTGGTGCTCGAGTCGACGCTCGCTTACTGGGACTGGGTGGCCAAGGCACGCCGCCTGGAGGTGACGGCTGCGGCCGAGCGACGCGTCGACGACATGATCGGCGAGATGAAGCGGCTGATTGCCTCGGGCGAGATGCCGAAGGCGGATATCGAACTCGCGCTTGCAAGTCGGGCGGAACGTATCGCCCAGCGGGTGCTCGCGGAGCAGGCTGTCATCGAAGCGCGGCGGGTGCTGGCGAGACTGCTGGGCCTTCCGGCGGAGCGTGCGGCTGAACTTGGCCGCCCGGTCGACGACTTTCCTCCGTACAGGCCTGCGAGTGGCTCGACGCACGACACGCGTCTGACCGAGCGAGCACTGGATGCTCGCGCCGACCTGCAGGCGCTGCGCCAGCGCGAACAGGCGGCGCGATTTCGAGCGGCGGCAGCGCTGCACAACATCAAGCCCCAAGTCGACCTCAACTTCAACGTGGGCTATCTCGGACTCGCGGAGAGCGCATCCGCCTGGCGCCCGGACCGCAGCCTCGAACGAAGCACCGGACCGGCACTTGGTGCAGCACTGAGCGTGCAGTGGCCGTGGAACAACAGCGCGGCCATTGGTGCGCAGCGCAGCACGGCCGCACAATTCAACGTGGTCAGCATCCGGCTGCGCGACCTCCAGGCCTCCATCGGCACGAACATACCGGTCGCGCTCGCTTCCCTCGAACGAGCCTCTATCCAGGGCGCTGCTGCCACCGAGGCCGTACAGCGCTACGAGGCGAGCGTTCGCAACGAACGTCTTCGCCGCCGGCTGGGAACGGCCACGGTGATCGATGTCATCACGGTCGAGGATCGACTGACCAGCGCCTTGCTCACCGATGTCGCGCTGCGTCAGAACTACGCCAGCGCGATCGCCCAGCTCCGATTCGAAGTCGGGCAACTGGTGCAACGTGACGGGGAAGAGTACCGAGTGGCGCTCGACGCCTTGCTGAGCGGTGGAGTTTCCGCGGACTGACCATGGCAAACGATCGACAGCAGATCTTCCGCAAAGTCGCGCTCGACAGGCTTTCCTCGCCCGATCAGCTGGAGACACTGATCCGCGTGATCCGTCCGAGCGCCTGGCTCGCCCTGGTGCCACTGCTGCTGCTGCTCGCGCTTGCGCTCGGGTGGAGCTGGCTCGGCTCGATCAGCACCAAGGTGGCGGGGCGCTGCATCATCCTCAACCCGACTGGGCTCGCGGATGTGTCGAGCGTGGTGGCCGGGCGAATCGTGGACATGCCGGTCAAGGTCGGCGACATGGTCAGGCAGGGCCAGGAAGTGGCCAGCGTTGCCCAGCCAGAGCTGGTCGATCGAATCGACAAGGCGCAGTCCCGCTTGCGGGAACTGGAGGCGCAGGGGCGAGTGACACGTACGTATGCCCAGCGCGGTGAGCAGTTGACCGACACGGCGACCCGGCAGGCATTGGCGAATCTGCAGAGCCAGTTCGAGGCGGCTCAGGTGCGAGCGAAACTGCTCTCCGATCGGGCGGCGGTGCAGCGACGGCTTCTGGACGAAGGCCTGGTGACCGCGCAGACAGTAGTGCTCACCGAGCAGGAAATGATCGAAGTGAAACTCGCTGCGGAGGCGTTGCGCAACCAGATGAGACAGGTCGAGGTACGAC
>JBIPNU010000162.1:0-5988 GCA_044370615.1 Burkholderiales bacterium | reverse complement strand
GTCGTGGGCGCGAAGGTCGGCCTCACGCACGTCCCAGGCGGGGGCACCTCGGGCTTCGACCACGGCGCCTGCGCGATCCACCTGTTCGGCGTCTGAGCCACCACCCGATGCCCGAGATCGCGACGCCCCGCCGGCAAGCCGCAGACACCGGCACCATCGCCCGCACGGTGGCCGTGCTCGCGGTCATCGCCGACGCGGCCGCGGGCGTGCGCATCCGCGAGCTCGCCGCCCGCCTCGCGCTGCCTGCCTCCACCGTGCATCGCCTGCTCGAGCGGCTGATCGGCGAGGGTATGGTCGAGCGCGACGCGCAGGCTCCCGTCTACCGGGCCGGGCCGGAATTCCTCCGCATGGCCGCCCGCGTCGTGCATGCCCATCCGCTGCAGTCGATCGCCGCGCCTTTCCTCGACGAGGCGGTGCGCACGACGAACGAAACCGCGTATCTGTGCCTGTACCTGCCGGCCGAACACCGGCTGAGCTTCGTCACGCACCGCGAGTCCACGCATCCGCTGGGCTATCGCGTACGCAGCAACGAACCCCAGTCGCTGCTCGTCGGTGCCTCCGGCCGATCCATCCTCGCCTGGCTGGACGAACCCGCCCGCGCAGCCGCGTTCGCGCGAGAGGCCTCCCACGGCGCGCCGACCCGATCGCTGCCCGGCCGCCGCGCGCTGCTGCAGGACTTGGCCGCCATTCGCGCGCGCGGCTACGCGCTGTCCTTCGGCCAGCGCATCCCGGGCGCCGTCGGCCTGTTCGCGCCGGTGTTCGCGGCCGACGGCCAGGTCGCCGGGTCGATCGGCTACACCATTCCCGAACAGCGGTTCCGCCGCGCGAGCGAGGCCGCGCTCTCGCGGCGGATCCGCGAACTCGCGGCGGGACTGTCTACCGCGCTGGGCGCCCGCACCGACACGCCTCAGGTCCCGCGCTCCACCCGCTCGGCCAGGACCGCCTCCCGATGACCACCACCCCCGAAAGTCCCGCTCCGACCGCTGCGTCCCGGCCCGCTGCAGGACGTCCGGGCCCGCTGCACGGCCTGCGCATCCTCGACCTGACCCAGTTCCTGTCGGGGCCCTACGCCACCCAGATCCTCGGCGACCTGGGCGCGGAGGTGATCAAGGTCGAGCCCCACTCCGGCGATGCGTCGCGCAGCATCCCGCCCTACTTCGTCGGCGACGACAGCGCCTACTACCTCAGCGTGAACCGCAACAAGCGCAGCCTCGCGGTCGACATGAAGCAACCGGCAGGCCGCGAACTGGTGCGCGCGCTCGCGCTGCGCAGCGATGCGCTGATCGAGAACTTCCGGCCCGGGGTGGCCGCCAAGCTGGGGCTCGACCCCGCCGCGCTGCAGGCCGAGCACCCGGGACTGGTGTGGTGCAGCCTCTCGGGCTTCGGTCAGGACGGGCCTTACCGCGAACTGCCCGCCTACGACATGATCGTCCAGGCCCTCTCCGGCGGCATGAGCATGACCGGCGAGCGCGACGGGCTGCCGGTGCGCTCCGGTATCCCGCTGGGCGACCTCGCCGCCGGCATGTTCTCGGTGATCGCGATCCAGTCCGCGCTGCTCGAGCGCGCACGCACCGGACGTGGCCGCCTGATCGACGTGGCCATGCTCGACTGCCAGGTCTCGATGCTGAGCTACCAGGCCGCCTACCACCTGATCGCCGGCGTGGTGCCCGGCCCGCAGGGGCGCGAGCACGATTCCTTCGCCACCTATCGCACGTTCATCGCCGGCGACGGCGTGAACGTGGTGGTGTGCGCGAACACCGACCGCATGTGGGAGGACATGGCCGCCGAACTGGGCGTGGCCCACCTGCTGGCCGACCCGCGCTACCGCAGCAATGCCGACCGCCACGCCAACCGCGACACGCTGCTGCCGGAACTCGACCGCGCCTTCCGTTCGCACGATGCGCAGCACTGGGTCGACCGCTTCCGCGCCCGCGGCATCCCGGTGGGCCGCGTGAACACCCTCGACCGCGCGCTGTCCGACCCGCAGGTCTTGCACCGGCAGATGGTCCTGCCGCTCGCCGACGCGCGCGGCCATGACATCCGCGTGGCGGGCAACCCGATCCGCTTCGCCGACGAGGCGCAGGCCTCGCACCGCTACCCGCCGGCCCTGGGCGAGGACGGTGCGCAGGTGATCGCCGAGGTCCTGGGCTGGGACGACGCGCGCATCGACTCGCTGTTCGCCAGCGGGGTGCTGCGCGATGCCACCCGCCCCTCATCCTGATGCCGCTCGCGACGCCCGCGTGCGCGAACGGCCCGAAACCCTCCCCGAACGGAGACTGACTTGGATCTGAGACTCGCAGGAAAACGCGTACTGGTCACCGGTGCCTCGCAGGGCATCGGCCGCGGCATCGCCGAGGGCTTCGCGGCCGAGGGCTGCCATCTGGTGATCAGCGCGCGCAACGCCGCCGCGCTCGCCGAGGCGGCCGCCGCCCTGCAGACGGTGGGTGCCGCCTCGGTGCGCACCCACGCCTGCGACCTCGCCGCCCCGGGGGTGGCCGCCGCCCTCGTGCAGGCCAGCGGCGAAGTCGACATCCTGGTCAACAACGCCGGGGCCGTACCCCAGGGCACGATCACCGAGATCGACGAGGCGCGCTGGCGGGAAGTCTGGGACCTGAAGATCTTCGGCTACATCAACCTCAGCCGCGAGGTCTATCGCGGCATGGCGCAGCGGCGCAGCGGCGTGATCGTCAACATCGTCGGCAATTCGCCCTTCCATCCGACCAGCCGCAACGTCGCCGGCAACTCCGGCAACGCCGCGCTGCTGGGCTTCACGCAGAGCCTGGGCACCGGCAGCCTGCACGAGGGCGTGCGGGTCGTCGCGATCAACCCCGGCGCGACGGAGACCCAGCGCCAGGTGGTGCGCTGGAAGGCCCGCGCGAAGGATGCGCTGGGCGACGAGTCGCGCTGGCGCGAACTCACCACCGGTTTCCCGCTGGGCCGGCTCGCCCGCGTCGACGAGATCGCCGACATGGCGGTGTTCCTGGCCTCCGAGCGCGCCTCCTACGTCTCCGGCACCATGATCACCATCGACGGCGGCGCCGGCCAGTCGCGCTGACCATCATCCCCCTGCCATGCCCACCCGAAGCCCTTCCCGCAAGACCACGCCCCGCGCCGCGCCTGCGCCCTCCCACGCGAAGCCCGCTGCGCTGTCGCCGATGATGAAGACGCTGTCGGCCTACATGGCCCGCGCGATCGACCGTCCGCTGCCCGCGCGGGTGGCCGAGAAGACACGCCACCACATCGCCGACTCGCTGGCGGCCATCGTCTCCGGCTCGCGCCTGCCCCCGGGCGAGCGCGGCATCGCCTGGACCGCCACCCAGGGCGGCGTCGCCCAGGCCTGCGTGATGGGGACCGATCACGTGACCTCGGCCACGCTCGCCGCCTTCGCCAACGGCATGAGCGCGCACGCCGACGAGACCGACGACTCGCACCAGGGCGGCCTGTTCCATCCCGGCTGCACCATCATCCCCGCGGCATGGGCGATCGCGGAGCTCGAGCGCCGCAGCGGCGCCGAACTGCTGCGCGCGGTGGCGCTGGGCTACGACATCGGCGCGCGCATCGCGATGGCGCTGGGCGGCATCCGCTTCCTGCTGTCGGGCCATGGCTCGCACGCCTTCGGCGGGCTGTTCGGCGCCGCCGCCGCGGCCGGCGCGCTGCATCGGTTCGATGCGCAACGCATGCGCTGGCTGATCTCCTACACCGCGCAGCAGGCCTCGGGCATCTCGTGCTGGATCCGCGACCCGGATCACATCGAGAAGGCCTTCGATTTCGCGGGCATGCCGGCGCGCAACGCGGTTTCCGCGGCGAGCATGGTCGCCGCCGGCTTCACCGGCGTGGACGACTGCTTCAGCGGCAGCCGCAACTTCTGGCTCGCCTACGACCGGCACACCGACACCTCGCACGTCACGCGCGAGCTCGGCCGCACCTGGGAGATCACGCGCTCGAACATCAAGAACTGGTCGGTGGGCTCGCCGATCCAGGCGGCGCTCGACTCGCTGCTCGCCCTGATCCGCGAGCACGGCATCACCGCCCCGCAGGTGCGGCGCCTGCACGTGCAGGTACAGGACACCGAGTCGGAGATCGTCGACAACCGCGACATGCCCGACATCTGCATGCAGCACCTGCTCGCCGTCATGCTGCTCGACGGTGGCCTCACCTTCGCGAGTTCGCACGACGAGGCGCGCATGCACGATCCCGCCGTCCTCGCGCTGCGCCAGCGCATCGCGTTCGAAGGCAGCGCGGCGCTGTCGCGCGCCGGCGGACGCCAGGCGATCGTGGCCGTGGAACTGGCCGATGGTCGGCGTCTGCGCCATCACACCGGGAAAGTCCGCGGCACCTGGCAGAACCCGATGACCCGCGAGGAGGTCGATGCGAAGTGCCTGCCGCTGATGGCCCCGGTGCTGGGCACGCGCCGCGCACGCGCGCTGCTCGACCGGGTCTGGTCGCTCGACGAGGTGGACGACATCCGCAGCCTGCGCAGGCTGTTGCAGCCGGCATGACCCCCACGGAGATCGCCATGACGCACCTGTCCCCGAAGCGAGCCCCTGCCAGCCGCCATCGCGTGGCCCGTGCGGCCACCGCGGTCGCGCTCGCGTCCGTCGCGGTCGGCGCCATCGCGCAATCGGGCTTTCCCTCGCGCCCGGTCCGCATCCTGGTCGGGTCCGCGCCCGGCGGCGGACTCGACGTATCCGCACGCGCGATCTCCGAGGCGCTGGCCGGGGCGCTCGGCCAACCGGTCCTCGTCGACAACCGACCCGGGGCAGCCGGCAGCGTGGCCGGGCAGGTGCTGGTCAAGAGCCAGCCCGACGGACACACCATCTGCCTGGGCGCAATCGGCAACTTCGCCGTCAACTTCTTCCTCTACAAGGACATCGGCTACCACCCGTTGCGCGACATCACGCCCATCACCGGCATCGCGGATGCCACCAACATCCTGGTCGTGCATCCGGGCGTGGCCGCGACCTCGGTGAAGGAACTGATCCGACTGGCAGGCAGCCAGCAGGGACTCACCTACGGATCTTCCGGAACGGGCAACGCGGGGCACCTGGCAGGCGAGTTGATGGCCAGCCTCGCTCGCGTACCGCTGATCCACGTGCCCTACAAGGGCGGCGGGCCGGCAATGATCGACCTGCTCGGCGGTCGCATCACGATGATCTTCGCCTCGCCCTCCACCGCGCTGCCCCACCTCAAGACCGGACGCATCCGCGCGCTGGCCGTCACCACCGCGAAGCGCTCCACGATCGTGCCCGACCTGCCGACCCTCGCGGAGTCCGGCGTGCCCGGCTTCGACGTCAACAACTGGTACGGCATGGCGGGACCGGCGGGCATGCCGCGCCCGGTGGTCGAACGACTCAACCGCGACCTGGTCCGCATCCTGTCCAGCGCGGAGATCAACCGGACGTTCGTCGAGCAGGGCATCGAGCCTGCCCCGAGCAGCCCCGACGCCTTCGCGAAGTTCATCCGCGCCGAGTTCGAGAAGTGGGGCCGCGTGCTCAAGGGTGCCAACGTGGTCCGTGAATAGCCTGCCGTGCGAACAGGGGGGATGGCGATGAGCCCCACGATCTTCCACTGCTCCTTCCCGGTGCGCGACCTCGAGTCGACGATCGCCTTCTACGGCGGACTGCTCGGGTGCCGGCAGGGGCGCACCGAGTCCGATCGCGTCGACTTCGACTTCTTCGGCCACCACATCGTCGCCCAGGTCTCGCCCGCGGAGTGCGCCCACCGCAGCGTGGGCGTCGGCCCCGAGGGCTACCCGCTGCGCCACTTCGGCGTGCTGGTCGATGCCGAGCGCTTCGAGGCCATCGCCGCTCGCCTCGCGGGCGCCGGCGTCACCTGGGTCATCGCGCCGGAGACGCGCCATGCGGGCACCGTGCGCGAGCAGCGCACGATGTTCGCGCTCGACCCCTCGGGCAACGGCATCGAGTTCAAGTCGCTCGCCGAACCGGCGAACGTGTTCAAGCCCTGATCCATCGTCCCGCGGGAGTTCCG
>JBIPNU010000161.1:0-5993 GCA_044370615.1 Burkholderiales bacterium | reverse complement strand
CGTGGGAGGGGGAGTTCAACGACTGGTACGACCGCGAGCACATCCCGCTGCGCATGGCCTGCCCGGGATTCCTCAGCGCCCAGCGCTACCTCGCGCCGCACAGCCGCAACTACCTCGCCGTCTACGAGATGGGCGATCCCGGCGACCTGCGCACGCCGCAGTACGCGAAGGTCAAGGGCGAGCCCAGCGCGCTCACCCGGCGCATGCTCGGCGCGGTGAGCGGCTTCACCCGCTACATCGCCTCCGAGCCGGGCAGCGAGGCGGCGCGCGAGGCCGCGGCGATCGAGGCCGACTGGCTGCTGGCCCTCTTCCTCCGGGTGCCGGCCGCCGCACGCGACGCGGTCGCCGCCTGGTCGATCGGCGTGCGCCCCGCGGCGATGCCGCCCGCGGCCCGGGTCCGGCTCGTGCGCCGGCTCGCCATCGGCGATGGCGATCCGGGCGACTGGACCGATCTCGTCCTGGTCTATCTCGATGGCGAGGGCATCGCGCCCGGTTCGGTCGAGCCGCCCGCCGCCGTGGCCGGGGTGGCCATGCACAGCCTGCTCTTCGCGCGCCATGGCGCGCGGCAGGTGGCCGGTGAGTGAGCGCCGCGCCACCGGCCGCGGCGCGAGCGCCAGCGCGGCGACGGTGACCGGGCGCGCGGTCGAGGCGCTGCGCGCAGCCATCCTCGCCGGTCGCCGCCAGCCCGGCGAGCGGCTGGTCGAGGCCGACCTGTGCGCCTGGCTGGGCGCGAGCCGTGCCTCGGTGCGCGAGGCGCTGCGCATCCTCGCCGCGGAGCGGCTGATCAGCCTGGTGCCCCATCGCGGCCCGGCGGTGGCCGAACTTACCTGGGCGCAGGCCGAGGAAATCTACGAGGTGCGCGCGATGCTCGAGGGCGAGGCGGCGGCGCGCGCGGCGCTGCGCATCACGGCCGCTGGCCTGGCGCAGATGCGCGGCGCGCTGGGTGCCTTCGAGCGTGCGGTGGCCGCCGGGGATGCGCCGGGTCGGCTCGCCGCGACCGCGCGCTTCTACGACGCGATGCTCGAGGGATCCGGCGGGCAGGTGGTGCCCGAACTGCTGGCCGGGCTGGTCGCGCGAATCAACTGGCTGCGTGCGCGTTCGATGCGGCGGGCCGGTCGGGCGCGCGTGAGCGCGATCGAACTGCGCCGCCTCCTGGCTGCGATCGAGGCGCGAGATTCGCAGGCCGCCCGCGCGGCTGCGGTCGCGCACGTGCGCGCGGCCTGCACCGCGGCGCGCGCGGCCATCGACGGGGCCGACGCTCCGCCGGATGCGCCGGCAAGCCATCGGCCGGGGCCTGCGGGCACGGCGCGTGCAGGTCCGACGCGCGCGGCGCAGTCCCCGTCGAGTCCCGCCCGGGCGGGGGCGCGGTCCATGCCCGTCCCCCCGCCACCCCCGCCTCGCAGGTCGACCCCCGAAGGAGCGCGCGCCATGAATCCGCCGGTCACCCCTCCACCCACCATCGGTCGTGGCCGCTCGGGGAAACCCCGTGCGCCGCGTCCCGCGCTGGCCGCAGTCGTGCTGGCGCTCGCCTGCGCGGGCGGGCCGGTGCCGCAGGCCGAGGCCCAGGACTGGCCGCAGCGCCCGCTGCGCATCCTCGTGCCGTTCACCGCCGGGGGCAACACCGACGGCATCGCCCGCATCACCGCCGAATGGCTCACCGGGCGGATGGGGCAGACGGTGCTGGTCGAGAACCGGCCCGGCGCCAGCGGCAGCATCGCCAGCGAAGCGGTCGCCCGCTCGCAGCCGGACGGCTACACGCTGCTGATCGGCACGCCGACCCAGCTCGCGATCTTCCCGGCCATGGCGAAGACGCCCTACGACCCGGTGCGCGACTTCGCGCCGATGTCGATCATCGGCACCAATCCCTACGCGCTCGCGATCCATCCTTCGATGCAGGTGAAGACGCTGAAGGATCTCGTGGCCCTCGCGGCCCAGCGGCCCGGCCAGATCCCGTACGGCTCGGCCGGCAATGGTGCCGGCACCCACCTGGTGATGGCCATGTTCCTCGCGCGCTCGGGCGTGCAGATGAACCACATCCCGTACAAGGGCGGCTCGGTGGCGACGTCCGAACTGCTCGGCGGACAGGTCGCGGCCTACTTCGGCAACATCGGCGAGATCGTGCCCCACGCGCGCTCCGGCCGGCTGCGGGTGCTGGCCGTCTCCAGCCTGCGCCGATCCACCCAGCTGCCCGAGGCGCCCACGGTCGCCGAGCAGGGCTATCCGGGCTTCGACGCGTTCACCTGGAACGGGCTGCTCGGGCCGGCGAAGACCCCGGCGGTGGCGGTCAACCGGATCGCCGCCGAGGTGGCCGCGGCGGTGCGCGACCCGTCGGTCGCGCGCCGGCTCGAGGCGATCTCGGTCGATCCGCTGGGCAACACGCCTGCCGAGTTCGCGAAGGTGCTGGCCGACTCGATCCGCGTCTACGCGGAGGCGGTGAAGGTCAGCGGCGCGAAGGCCGAGTGACCGACGCCGAGGGCGTGGCCGCGAACCAGGCCTGACCGTCCGCCGCTGCGCGAGGCCCGCACCGCCGAGCGCGGCCGTGCCGGCGCGGCATCGGTCGCGCACCCGCACGCGCCGTTCCCCCTGTCGAGGGCGGCGATCGCACGGACCCGGGGAGTCCCGGGAGCGCGGACATCCGCCTTCGCGCTCAGCCCGCTCGCCGCAGGCGAGCGCTAGAGGGGCAGCGCGATCGCCTCGAAGGCGCCGTCGCAGTCGACGAGGTCGACGCGCTTCAACACGATGCGCAGCCGGCCATCGACCACCCGCAGCCAGTGCCACTGGCGCGCGGCGAACAGCCGCTGGGCGTCGAGTCGGCACTCGGCCATCATCAGCGAGGATTGCACCAGCAGGTCCGCCGGTGGCAGCCAGGGCTCGGTGCGCATCGGTTCGAGCGTGACGCTGCCCACCAGATGCACGGTGCGCGAGGGCGGGGTCTGCACGTGGATCAGCGGGTGCTCCAGGCGCTCGATGCGGTTGGTCATGAACTCGCGGTCGTCATAGAACAGCGACACGCGGCCGTGGGGCGTCGGCTGGTCACGCTCCGCCGGCACCCAGTAGGCGCCATCGTCGGTGAACAGCGCGAGCCAGTCGCGGAAGCGGCGGTCGTCGAGCAGCCTGGCCTCGTCGATCACGAAGCGCTCGCAGGCCTCGCGACCGAGACCGGGGGCGGTGGGCTGGTCCATCGCTCAGGCCTCCCGCATGAGGTCGAGCCACGCGCGGAACTGGGCGCGCACCAGCAGCTCGCCGGTGGAGGGCGCGCAACGCGTGCCCGGCTCCTCGCCGGGTTCGTCGGCGCCCAGCCCGCGCGAGATGTCGACCCAGTCGCTCTGCTGGCTGGCGAGCCCGGCCTGCTGGCGCGCGAAGGCCTCGATGTCGTCGGACTGCACGAAGGAGGCCGCCGCGTGGGTGACGTTGAGCAGCCGGGTGTTGCGCACGTTGATCGACTCGGGCGCGCCGACCAGCCGGATCGGGTAGACGTTGACCTCGGTGAGATCGACGGCCAGCGGCCTGATCACCCGGATGTGCATGTTGAGCCCCATGAACGAGGCGTTCGGGTAGAGCATCGAGTTGTGCATCCGCGGGGTGAGGATCTGCTCGGCCCGCTCGCGTCCGACTGCCGCGTCGAGCGCCTGCCGGTACTCGTTCCACGCGGGGCTCGCGCGCGAGCCTTCGTCGAGTTCGGTGTTGCTGGTCCAGCCGTGGCCCCAGCCCACGTCGTGACCGCGCCGCCGCTTCCAGCTCGCGGCGGTGCGCTGGCCCTCCACCACCTTCGCACCCTCGGCGTCGCCCTCGCGCCGGGAGAACTGCACGCCCTTGCGGTTGACCGTGGACGCGTGGCTGAACGGCACGTGGTAGGAATCGATCACGTTCTCCGCCTGCATCTTCCAGTTGCCGCGGAACCGGTAGCGGTGCACGCCCACATCGAGCGCGATCTCGCCGGCCGGCGCACGATCGACGATGTCGTCGATGTTGCGCTTCATCGGCTCGATCCATTCGTCGAACGAGGGCAGCCCGGGGCCCCGCGGCGCCAGGCTGGCGAACACGAAGCCGCGATAGGTGCCGGTGCGCGCGGCGGTGGCGAGGTTGAAGTCGCAGGCGCGAAAGCCCTGCGCGCAACCCTCGTCGACCGGCACCCGGGTGAGCGCGCCGTCGGTATCGAAGGTCCAGCCATGGTAGAGGCAGACCAGGCGCGGGCGGCTGCCGCTGCGCTCGGCGAGCAGCTTCACGCCGCGGTGGGTGCAGCGGTTGAGCAGCACGCGCACCGAGCCGTCGTGGTGGCGGATCAGGATCACCGGCTGCCGGCCGAGTTCGGTGGTGATGAAGTCGCCTGCCGCGGGCACCTGAGACGCGTGGCCGACGTACAGCCACGATCGGCCGAAGAGGCGCGCCATCTCGAGCTCGAAGATCGCCGGGTCGGTGTAGACGCGGCGATGCACGCGCCCGGGCTGGACCAGCGTGGCGAGGCTGCGGGGGTCGAGTGAACCGTCGGGCATGGGTACTCCTGCGCGGTGCGGGTCGGGCGGTCGAGCCCGTGCGCTGCGGCTCGCGAGGCTCGGTCGCGAGCCGCAGCAAGGCTATGCCAGCCTCCTCCGAGCGTCAAATGGCGGCACTGCGGTGTGATCACGCCCGGCTGACGCGCCCGTCCGGTCGGCGGCGATGACGCCGCCGCCCCTGCTCGACGAGGGCGAGGGCGCGGCGTCGATCGGCCCGGGGAGGCGGTACGCCGCGGCCACTGCGTCCGACAACCGTCGCGGTTGTGGGAGTATCGCGAGGGTGCGGCCGTCCACCCGCGCGCGCGGGGCACGCAGGTCCCCGTCTCCTCGAGAGGGGAGGCAGGTCGCGACCGTGCGGCCTCGCGCCTCGCACCTCGCATCTCGCGGAGGCAGGATTCTTGCTAGCCTGTCCGGCCGGGCGCGACGCACGCCCCCGTGAGCCGTGCCTGCCCGACCCGGGTCGCGGCCGATCTTCGCAGTCCATCCCAGAAGGAGTCGCTGATGCACCGCTCGCCCCCTGACAGGGCATCGTCCCGACCGACCCTCGCGGTGGCCGTCATCGGCCTCGCGGCCGCGTGCCTGCCCACGCTGGTGCACGCCCAGTCCTCGGGTAGCTGGCCGGTACGACCGATCCGCATGATGCTGGGTTTCGCGCCCGGCGGTCCGGCCGACATCGTCGGGCGCACGATCGCGCCCAAGCTGACCGAGCTCCTCGGCCAGCAGGTGATCATCGAGAACCGCGGCGGCGCCGGCGGCACGGTCGCCACCGAACTCGTCGCGCGCTCCACCCCCGACGGCTACACGCTCACGCTGGCGAGCCAGAGCAGCTACGTCTTCGCGCCCTGGCTCTATCCGAAGCTGGGCTACGATCCGGTCAAGGACTTCGCGCCGATCTCCACCGTGGTCAACACCCCCTACGTGGTGGCGATCAACCCGCGCGTGCCCGCGAAGACCGTCGCCGACCTGGTGCGACTGGGCAAGGGCAAGAAAGCGTTCCTCACGTTCGGCTCCTCCGGCCCCGGCGCCACCTCGCACATCGGCGGCGAACTGCTCGCGCAGGCGACCGGCATGCCGCTGCTGCACGTGCCCTACAAGGGGACCGGCCCGTCGCTCGCCGCACTCGTGGCCGGCGAGATCGACATCATGATCGCCGACCTCGGCCCGGTACTCAACATGGTCAAGGACGGGCGGCTGCGCGTGCTGGCCGGATTCGGGGCGAAGCGCACCAGCGCGATGCCCGGTCTCCCGACCATGGCCGAGGCCGGCTTCAAGATGCATCCGCTCGACGGCCGCTTCGGCGTGATCGCGCCGGCGGGCGTCTCCAGGGACATCATCAACCGGCTGCATTCGGCCGTGGTGCAGACCACGAAGATGCCCGACGTCCGCCAGCGATTCGAGGCGCTGGGCTACGAGGTGGTCGGCGACACCCCCGAGCAGTACGCCCAGTCCATCCGCGTGGAGCTGGAGGTCTTCGGCAAGCTGATCCGCGGAGCCGGGATC
>JBIPNU010000160.1:0-6004 GCA_044370615.1 Burkholderiales bacterium | reverse complement strand
GTGCCTTCGGCATGCCGGCGCGGCTGGACGAGATCGCCGACTTCCGCGCGCTGGGCGCGACCTTCCTGTACTACCCGGTCGAGTGGCTGCTCGAACGCGCGCTCGCCGAACTGCGCGGGGCGACCGACCGCTGAGCCACCCGGCTCGCCGTCGAACGATCGCGAGCGGATCGTGCAGGTTCAGGGGGGCACGGCGATCGCATCGAGGGGGTGGTCCTCCGCGGGTCGGGGCGCATGGCACCGAGGGGAGACCCTGGGGCGGCCGGACGCGCGCGTGCGCGTGCGTCCGGGTCCGCTCTCGTCGCGCGCGAGGTCTTCAGCGCTGGCGCGGCGATCGTTCCCCGGTGTCGGGTCGCCCGTTCATCGAGCGCGTACGGGGAGATGACCGGGCTGGCGGCGCGCGGGGTTCAGGCCGCGCGCAGGCGCTCGAGGGCCGCGTCCAGCGTCGAGTCCCGCTTCGCGAAGCAGAAGCGGACCACCCGGCGCTCGACCGGCTCGCGGTAGAACGCGCACACCGGGATGGCCGCCACGCCGTGGCGTTCGATCAGGTGGCGGGCAAAGTCCTGCTCGGGCAGGTCGCTCATCGGCGAGTAGTCGGCCAGCACGAAGTAGGTGCCCTGCGCGGGCAACGGTCGGAACCGCGTGTGCGCGAGGCCGTCGACGAAGCGATCACGCTTCGCCTGGTAGAAGGCGGGCAGCGACTGGTAGGGCATCGGGTCGGCGAGCCAGGCGGCCAGCCCGTGCTGCACCGGTGTCGACACCGAGAACATCATGAACTGGTGCACGCGCCGCAGCCGCGCGCTCAGCGCGGCGGGCGCGCAGCACCAGCCGACCTTCCAGCCGGTGGCATGGAAGGTCTTGCCGAAGCTCGAGATCACCACGGTGCGCGCCGCCAGCGCGGGCGAGCGGGCGAGGCTCATGTGCTCGAGTCCGTCGAACACGATGTGTTCGTACACCTCGTCGGAGAGCACCGCGACGCCGGTGCCCTCCAGCATCCGCTCGAGCGCGCGCAGGTCGTCGGCGTCCAGCACGGCGCCGGTCGGGTTGTGCGGGAAGTTGAGCATCAGCAGCCGGGTTCGCGGGGTGATCGCCGCGCGCACCCGGTCCCAGTCCGGCGCGTAGCCGCGCGCCGCATCCAGCGGCACCCGGACGGCGGTCGCCCCGGCCAGCTCGATCGACGGCAGGTAGGAGTCGTAGGCCGGCTCGAGCACGATCACCTCGTCGCCCGGGCCTGCCAGGGCGAACACCGCGGCCATGATCGCCTGCGTGGCGCCCGCGGTCACGGTGATCTCGGCGTCGGGGTCGTAGGCGTGGCCGTACTGACGAGCGACCTTGGCGGCGATCGCCTCGCGCAGCGCGGGCACGCCGGGCATCGGCGCGTACTGGTTGTGGCCCGCGCGCATCGCCTCGGCGACGCGCTGCTGCAGCCCGGGATCACAGTCGAAGTCGGGAAAGCCCTGCCCGAGGTTGATTGCGCCGTGGCTGGCTGCCAGCGCGGACATGACCGTGAAGATGGTGGTGCCGGCCCACGCCAGACGCTCGCCCGCCGCGGGACCGGGCAGGCGGGGTACAGCGAAGGCCGCGGGGGGCTTGGACTCGTTCACGGGAGACTCCTGCGAGGGCGGGCCAGGCACGCGGGCGCGGGCGCGGGGTGACGGATCGAGCCGCCACCGCGGCGCGCGCGAGCGGAAGCAGGGTCGATGAACTCGAGGCCCCCGCAGGCAGGCCGACAGGACTGAATGCTAGCGTGCCGCAGGCCGCGGCGCGCGAGGCACCCCCCGGTTGTGCGTCTGCCGGTCGTGCGGTTGCCGGTTGTCCGGTCACCGGTCGCTCGGTGCCGGTGCGTCGGCGACCGGTCGTCCGCCGATCGGTCGACTGGCGATCCGCCGTGCGACCATTCAGGCCTCGTTCATGCAACCGAGGGGGAGCGCCGATGGCAGGCTGGGACGATTTCCTCACCGAACAGGATCGGCAGCACCTCGCGGTCTGGGGACGCCAGGGTCACGAGGCGCTCGGCCGGCGGCCCGTGCTGCTGGTGATCGACCTGTTCTATTCGGCGCTGGGCCACGAACGCAAGCCCCTGCTCGAGTCGATCCGCGACTGGCCGATGAGCTGCGGACTGGAAGGCTGGGCGGCGGTCGACCGGACCGTGGGGCTCATCGCCGGCGCGCGGGCGGCACGCGTGCCGGTGATCTATGCGCGCGCGCTGCCGGGATTTCCGAGCGACTGGTTCCGGCGCGACGATCGCGGCGATCGACGCAATCGATCGCTGGATCACCTTTCGCCGGACCTGCGCCGGATGGCGAACGAGATCGTCGCCGAGGTCGCGCCGCAGCCGGGCGACCTGGTGATCGAGAAGACCTGCGCCAGCGTGTTCTCCGGCACGCCGCTGCTGCACCACTTGCGCGCGATCGGCACCGACACGGTGATCGTGTGCGGGGAGTCGACCAGCGGGTGCGTGCGCGCCACCGTGGTCGATGCAGCCGCCTATCGCTACCGGGTCGGCGTCGTCGGTGATTGCTGCTTCGACCGCACCCAGGCCTCGCACTGGATCAATCTCTTCGACATGCACCAGAAGTACGGCGAGGTGATGGAACTGCCCGCGACGCTCGCCTACTTCGGCGGACTCGCCGCGGACTGATCGCCGCCGACACTCCGCGTGGCGAGCGTCCGCAGCCGCGAGCGGAGCGCACGCGATGCGTGGCGCTGCTTCAGGGTTCGCCCGCCAGACCGGGCCGATAGGTGGTGTACACGTATACCGGCAGGGCGAGATCGCCGAGGTGGTGGTCGAGCAGCGGCAGCACCTGCGACCACTCCAGCCCCCCGACTCCGGTGGCGAGACGGGGTAGCGCCAGGCTCGCGTAGCCCTCGGCCAGCACGTGGCGACGCAGCTCGCGCAGCGCATGGTTGACCGATTCCACGCGCGCCCGGCCCGGGTGGCCGTGATCATGCTCGGCCGGGTCCTGCGTGAACAGGGCGATCAGGCGTGTGCCGCCCGCGCCGCCCCAGGCCCACAGCCCTCCGGGTTCGGGATGGTGGTGCTGGCAGTAGTGCCGGAAGTCCTTGTACATCGCCGGCCAGCGCTCGCGCAGCGACAGCGCGAGTCCGCTGTCGAAGTGATCGCGCGGGGCCACCCCGTGGGCGATGGCGGCCGCCTTCGACAGCAGGATGTCGCCGGTGATTTCGCTGATCATGGTGTCTTCCTTTCGCGGAGCGCATCGCGACCGATGCGCGACGAGACAAGCGTGCGGCGTGCCGCCTGCGGCGGTATTGATCCAGCGCAAGGCCACTGCGGGGCGCACGGCCCGCGAGCGGCGGGAAGACACCGGACGGGAAACGGTCGCCCATCGACGACAGACGCGCGGCTGCGCACGGCGACCGCTCTCGGGTTTCGCGTGGCCGGTAACGGGAGACGCGCAATCGGCCACGGGAGCCACGCGACTGGAGGCCCCAGCCTTCGATGCACGGCGCTCGGTCCGCAGTCCTCAACGCCTGTCCCGAGCCTGTGGTCCGCGATCTGCAGCCCACGGGCCACGGTCCAGGGCCGAGGGCCCGCCGCCGCCCGCCGCCGCCCGCCGCCGCCCACAGCCGCCCGCAGCCCACAGCCCACAGCCCACAGCCCGCGACGCGCCGTGCATGGCCCACGGCCTGCAGCCAACAGTCGGTCGTCGGCAGTGGGCAGTCGGCAGCCAGCGACCCGCGCCCAGCCGACCGTGGCGAGCGACGGCTCGCGGGCGGTCAGTAGACCCGGTGTGCGGGCGATTCGCCGCCCAGCACGCGCATCACGTTCTCGAGCGCGACGCGAAACAGCGTGGCCGACGCCTGGCGGCTTACCCCGGCGATGTGCGGCGTGAGCAGCAACCGGTGGGCGGCTTCACCCTCGAGCGAGAGCAGCGGGTTGCCGGCGGGCAGGGGCTCGGTCTCGTACACATCGACCGCGGCACCGGCGATGCGCCCCTCGCGCAGCGCGGCGGCGAGTGCGGTCTCGTCGACGATGCCCCCGCGCGAGGCGTTGAGCAGGATGGCCGAGGGCTTCATGCGGGCGAGTCGCCCGGCGTCGATCAGGCCGGTGGTGGCCGGCAGCAGCGGCACGTGGAGGGTCACGACATCGGACTCGGCGAGCAGTTCAGCGAGGCCCATCGAACGCGCGCCCAGCGCGCTCGCCAGCGCGGGGTCGCGCGGCGCGGGGTCGTGGAACGCGATGCGCGAGCCGAACGCGGCGAACGCGCGCGCGACGGCTGCCCCGATGGTGCCCAGCCCGACCAGCCCCACGAGTGCCCCCTCCAGCCCCGCGAGGTTGTCGGCCACCATCCGGGTGCGGAACGGGATGTAGCGGCCCGCCTTCACCTCGGCGTCGGCCCATGCGAAGCGTCGAAGCAGCGCGAGTGCGCAGCCCACCGTGTACTCGGCCAGCGCGCCGTTGCTGCCGCCGGGCACGTTGCACACCGGGATGCCCAGGCGGGTGAGCGCGGCCTGGTCGAGGCGGTCGACGCCGGCGCCGGTGACCTGCACGAGACGAAGCGCCGGGGCCTGCTCGAACAGGGCCGCGTCGAGCTTCGGCCCCACCGCTGGAATGACCAGCGCGCGCACCTCGCGCATCAGCGCGGGGACGTCGTCGGCGTCGGGCGCGCGGAAGGCGATCGAGGGACCCTGCGGAATCGACACGCCGACCCGGGTGAAATCGGATTCGGGGCGCAGGCAGAGGATGTCGGTCGGCATGGTGCGGTCTCGCGGTCGGTCGGTTCAGCCGTTGCTGGTACGGGCGGTGATGTCGCCCACCGGGAAGAAGCACAGCAGCTTGAGCGTGGTGTTGCCGGTGTTGCGGGTGGCGTGCCACTCGCCGGAGGGCATCACGATCGTGTCGCCTGCGCGCAGCGGGTGGCTGCCGCTGTCCGATTCGGTGCAACCGTTGCCCTCGAGGACGTGGATCACCTCCTCGAAGCCATCGTGCCGGTGGGGCTTGCGCGGCGAATCACCGGGCTGGGGTACGGGGATCTCGACGTAGCGCAGGGTGACGCCCTCGGTGCCCAGTGCGCGCGAGGCGATCTCCATCGACTTTCGCCCGGGCAGTCCCAGGCTCGTCGCCTGTTCGGGGGTATAGACGCGGGCCATCGCGTTCCTCTCGTCCAAGGCCGGCGGCGCGAGGCGCGGCGGGCGGTGCCGGCGAACGGCCCGCCGCGGCATCGATCAGCTGGCGAGCTTGAGCTGCTTGATTTCCGCCGTTCCGCCCTGGGCCTCGGCGAGCATCGAGAACAGGTCGGAGGCCTCCTTCGCGATCGCGTCGGCGATGTCGGCGAGCATCTTCAGGCCCTTGTCGACCGTCGCGTGTTCCGGCGCGCCGTACCAGCCCGTCGGCGCGATGGTGCGGATGTCGCGCAGCACCGGCTGGTAGGCATGGGTGCGGCGCAGCCGGTCCCACTTGCGGCCGTGGCCGTGGTCGGACGAGTAGTCGATGCGGTCCAGGTGCACGAGGTCGGGACGGTAGGCGAGGACTGCCAGCGCCTCGATCTCGCCCCCGTGGGTCAGCCCGCCGCAGTCGTGCCCGTAGAGTTCGGCCGCCACGTAGCAGGCCTGGACCACGACGACGTTCATGTGGTGCTCGCGGTGCAGCTTCTCCGAGGCGAGCGCGAGCGAGGGGATGTTGCCCTCGTGCCAGTTCAGGATCAGCAGGTCGCGCGCACCATGGCGTGCCGTCGATTCGCAGGTCTCCACGACGACGCGCTGGTAGGTCTCCGGCGACAGCGTGATGGTCGCCTCGAAGGGCATGTGCATCGGGGTCACGCCCAGCGGGCCACCGGGGAGCACGAGGCCGTCCATGCGCTCGGCCACCGCATGGCCGATCACGTTCGACGCGTAGATGTCGGTGCCCGCAGGCAGGTGCGGGCCGTGCTGCTCGACGCTGCCGGCCGGCAGGATGACGAGCGGATTGCGCTTGAGCTGGGCGGCGATCTCGGGCTGGGTGAGGTCGATGAAGTAGCGGGTCGGGAGCATCGTCGGTCCTGTGC